>JACMLA010000914.1 GCA_014379815.1 Bryobacteraceae bacterium
ATTCAGAGAATTCGTCCGCGATCTCGGGATAAAGCGACTCTATTTCATTCCGATCAGCGCTCTTGAAGGCGAGAATGTTGTTGGACCCGGCAGCCGGACGCCGTGGTACAAGGGCGGAAGTCTGCTTGACCTGCTTGAGACTGTACCTATCGATACGGAGGATCCGCATGCTCCCATGCGCTTTCCTGTGCAATATGTGATTCGGCCTGAGCTGGATTTCCGCGGCTATGCGGGTCAGATTTCTTCTGGAACGATTCACAAGGGCGATCCGGTAATGGTGCTGCCCTCAGGGCGTACCTCACGTGTGAGGGACATTATCACTTACGACGGATCTCTTGAAAGTGCTTTCTCCGGAATGTCGGTGACCATCACTCTCGAGAACGAGATCGATATCAGCCGCGGAGATTTGCTCGTGGAGCCGTCCCGGATGCCTCACGTCTCCCGGCGATTCGAGGCCCAGGTAGTCTGGATGCACTCGGAGCCGCTTGAGCCCGGCAAGCCTTTCCTCATCAAGCACACCACTCAGCAGGTACCCGCGGCAGTATCCGAAATACTCCATAAAACTGATATCCAGACGCTGTCAAAACTGCCCACCGAGAAGCTTGAACTTAACGAAATCGGGACCGTTCGGCTTGAAACCCGCAAACCTCTTTTCTTCGATCCGTATCTTCAAAACCGGACCACCGGCGCATTCATTCTGATCGACCCGGTTTCGAACCTGACTGTTGGTGCGGGAATGATTACCGACCGTGAGGCGCGCGAGGAGCGTCTTCGCACGCAACTTTTCGAAGGCATCGAATTTGAGCGCAGCCGCCTGACTCCGGCAGAACGCTGGGAACGGGCCGGTCATCGACCCGTCACTGTCTGGCTGACCGCGCGGCTTGATCTTGCCTACATGCTCGAGCGCGAACTGTTCGACCGCGGATGCCTGGTGCACGTCCTGACCGATGACGTGGAGAGCCGTATCCTCCCTGATCTTGCCCGGATCTCCAGCGCCGCCGGGCTGATCACGATCTGCAGCGTAGCGTCCGATGAAGCCGCCGCACGGGAGCGCGCACGTACCGTGCTTGGGGTGGACTCTTTTGTGGAGTTCGACCCTTCGGCGCTTTCCCCGAGGGACGACACTGCCACGGCTGAGGTCACTGCGGAGCTGGAAAATAGGGGCTTCATTGGCAAAGACGAGCGAGGGATAGACGGTGAGGGTATCTAACGCTACTTACTCATGGTCACGTACGCCATACCAGGCGAAACCTCGAGCCGGTCCATTCTGTACTTCAGCGCGAAGGGCTGGCCGATCTTAGCGTCAGGATAATTGGGAACGAGATAGTTTCGAATCAGAAAGTCGAGAGCGCCTCCGGAGATCGGAATGCCGCCAAGTTCGACCTTCTCTATGTCAACCGTGGCTTTGCCCGCGCCTGAGCTCACTCTGGCCGTCACCGACAACTCGTGCTCTCCCTGGAAAAGATTTCGCAGAATCCAGTTAGGTGCCTTGCCCTGTGCCGACCTCAATTTCACGAAATCTATCAATGCGGTGCCTGTGGCAGTATTGTGCCCATTGAGCACCACCAGCGGCTGGCGAATTCCCGGTGGAGCCACTTTCGGCAACTCCGTCTGCACATAGGAGTTCAACTCGGCTGAAGAGATGGAGATGCGCGAGCCCGGCTTAACCTGTTGCTTCTCAATTTGATCGAACTTGCGTTTGACGTTTGCATAATCCGTTCTGGAGGCAAAGGACGTCGACGTTACAAGGAGCATCAGGGCAATAGCCAGGCCACGCATACCGATTCGACTCCTCTCACCCCCAGCGCGTTTCAACCCCTCTCAAAGTCCTTCTCAAAGTCCGCTCTTGTGCGTCGCGACGGCTACACACGTTATGATGGCGTTGAGTCGGGACAGTCTGAAGATGCTGTTCGTGGATTAACTATGAAACTCTTGCCGTTGGTTCTTGCATCCGCCGGTTCGATGGGCCTCTTTGCCGCTGAACCTCTGGCAAAAACAAAATCGAAGCCTCTGACTTCTGCCCAGGGGGACGAGATCCTCACTGAGCTGAAGGTGATTCGCCAGATGCTCGAAAGCATTAAGTCTCGCGAAGTCGCAGTCCCTGGCAAGGAAGCCACCAACGCTCCCGGAAAACCAGCAACTGCCCTGATCGTAATCGATCCGGCCCGGGTTCTTGGCGATGTCAAAGCGCCCCTCACGCTGGTCGAGTTCACCGACTATCAGTGCGGATTCTGCAGCATGTTCCACCGCCAGACTTTCCCCTCTATCAAGCGCGAGTTCATTGACAAAGGACTGGTGCGATTTGTCAGCATGGACTTGCCACTCGACATGCACTCAGAAGCTTTCCTTGCCGCAAAAGCCAGCCGCTGCGCACTGGAGCAGGGCAAATATTGGGAGTATCGCGACGTGCTCAGTCAGAAGCCGCAGCCATTCAGCCCGGAGTTGCTTCTTAAGATCGGGCAGCCACTTGGCCTCGATGAAGCTAAGATGCAAGCGTGCATCTCCTCCGACCGGCTGGATGCCGGCGTCAAGGCGGACATACGCCAGGCGGAACAGGCCAACTTGTCAGCTACTCCCAGCTTCGTGCTCGGCAAGAGTACGGAAAAAGGTGTTGAGGGCGAAGCTATCGTAGGCGCTTTTCCCTTTGAGAACTTTCGCGACGCTATGGAAGCGCTTCGAAAAAAAATCTGAGCCGGAGCGAATAAATCGGATATGTGATCGGTTGTGATTTCGGTGCACCCCTGGCCGCGGGCGCCCAATCGGTGCGCTCCTCGCGCACCTTGAGGTAGCTCGGCAGCTGCTTAAGATCTCGATCGCCGACGTACTGCATCGCCAGCCGCGCGTCCCCGGTGGCGTCCGTTATGTTGCCCACCACCATCCGCCGGCCACCATGGA
>JACMLA010000012.1 GCA_014379815.1 Bryobacteraceae bacterium
AGGCGAGGTTTGCCAAAGTGAATCTGGCGCCTGATGTGACCAGGCTCTCGGATGGCGATAAACAAGCTCTGATCAAACTGGTCCAGGCAGCGCGTCTGATCGACGATCTGTTCCTGCAGCAGTACTGGAGCAAGAACCGGGAAACGCTGGCATCGCTGCGGCAGGACAAGTCGGCGCTGGGTAAATCACGTCTGGAGTACTTCCTGCTAAACAAAGGACCGTGGTCTGCTTTGGACGAACATGCTGCGTTCCTTCCCGATGTGCCTCCGAAAAAGTTGCCCGGAGCCAACTTCTATCCAGAAGATTTGACCAAACCCGCATTCGAAAGCTGGACGGCGACGCTTAGTCCCGAAAAGAAGCGCGAGGCCGAAAGCTTCTTCACGGTCATCCGCCGCATGAATGGCAAACTGGAGCCGGTCCCGTTCAGCACCGAATACCGGGGGGAGCTCACGAAGCTTTCGGATCTTTTGAAACAGGCGGCCCGGCTCACGTCGAACGACACGCTCCGGCGATTTCTCGATGCGCGTGCAGCAGCGTTCCTGTCGAACGACTACTACGACAGTGACATCGCATGGATGGATCTGGATGCTCCGATCGACGTCACTATCGGACCGTATGAAACATACAACGACGAGCTATTCGGATACAAGGCTTCCTTCGAGGCTTACGTCACAATCCGCGATGATGCGGAAAGCAAAAAAGTGGCGTTCTTCTCCGACCATCTGCAGGAGATAGAAAACGTCTTGCCGATCGACGCAAAGTACCGCAATCCGAAGATTGGTGCGCTGGCTCCGATTCGCGTCGTGAATGAAGTGATCTCTGCCGGAGATGCCGCGCACGGAATCCGAACCGCCGCATTCAATCTTCCTAATGACGAGCGGGTGATCCGCGCGAAAGGCAGCAAGAGGGTGATGCTGAAGAACGTGCAGGAGGCGAAGTTCAACTCGATTCTGAAGCCAATCGCTGCCCGCGTGCTTTCCACTTCCGCGCAAGCGGACCTGAGCTTCGACTGGTTTTTTACTCACATCCTCGCGCATGAACTGACGCATGGCATCGGGCCTCATACCGTCCTTCAGAACGGTGCCGAGTCCAGTCCACGGCTGCAATTGAAGGAGCTGTATAGCGCGATAGAAGAGGCCAAGGCGGATGTGTGTGGCCTGTTTATGCTCGGCTACATGCTGGATAAGAAGATGCTCCCGAACGCTGGCCCGGATGCGACAACAAAGCTCTACACTACGTTTCTCGCGTCGGCCTTCCGGACGCTCCGGTTTGGTGTGAATGAAGCGCATGGCCGGGGAATGGCTCTGCAGTTGAATTACCTGCTCGATAAAGGCGCATTTGCGCTTAATAAGGACGGGACATATCAGGCTGTCCCAGATCGCATCGGCTCCGGGGTGCGGGAACTCGCACACGACCTTCTGACAATTGAAGCTACAGGAGACTACGCCGGTGCTAAAGCGATGCTGGATAAACTGGCGGTCGTTCGGCCCGCGATGAAGGCAACGCTCGATAAGCTGAAGGACCTGCCGACCGATATCAATCCCAGCCATGTCACGGCCAGGGCACTGGTCCCCTGAGCTATGCGAAGCCTGGCTTTTGCGATCGGACTGCTTGCGTTTGCGCTGACGGCTGATGCGGACTCACTGCGACCCGTGGACCAGGCCCAGTCCGAACCTTCTTTTGCTGCGTTTCGGTGGCGTCTTTTGAAAGGTCTGGAGAAGAAGGACACGGCAGTTCTCTTTCCGCTGCTCGACCCGGGTATCCGGGCCAGTTTTGGCGCAGGCGATGGAGTGAAGACCTTCCGCCAGTACTGGAAGCTGGATACGGCGCCGGCGACTTCAGGGCTATGGTCGGAACTGACTACAGCGATACGACTCGGTTCTACGCGGGAGGAGGACGAGTTTGTGGCGCCGTATGTGTTTACGCGTTTTCCGAAGGATCGGGATGCGTTCACACATGCCGCGGTAATCAAACCGGCAGTCAAGCTTAGAAAATTGCCGAAGGCTGGGGCAACGATAGTTGGGACGCTCGACTATGAGGTTGTTCAGCTTTTGACCCCGGTAAAGAATGGCTGGTATCGCGTGCGTACGGATGCGGGGAAACAAGGATGGCTGCCGCAAGCTGATGTGCGTTCGCCACTGGACTACCGGGCCTTCTTTGAAAAGAAAAACGGGCGCTGGTTCCTTACCGCCTTTGTCAAAGGCGATTAAAACCAGCACCCGCTTTACATCCCTGGGTTTGAGACCTTGCTAATCCCGGCTACGGTCGCCGCCACCTTGCGGCCCGCGATCCCCGCTTGGGGGACGATCCCCACGGCTTGGGCGATCACCACCAGGGCGATCCCCACCAGGGCGGTCACCGCTCGGGCGATCCCGGCGAGGAGGCCGGTCGCCACCGCCGCTGCGTTCGCGACCCGCATATCCACCCTCTGACGAGGAAGGTCCAGTGGAAACCGGCTGAGCTTCCTCGCCGCCGCCACCTTCGCCATCGGAACCGTTCCCGTCCGGGCCTTTGAGCTTCTCTCGCTGCTCCCGCAGAATTGCTTTGCGGCTGAGCTTGATCTTGTTGCCTTCGAGCGCCAGGACTCTAACCATAATCTGGTCGCCTTCCTTTAGCTCGTCCCGGACGTTCTTGACGCGATTCTCGGAAATTTCAGAGATATGCAACAAGCCATCGGTGCCGGGGAAGATTTCGACAAACGCTCCGAAGTCTACGATCCGGACCACTTTGCCCAGATAAGTCTTTCCGATTTCCGCGACAGCGGCGATTTCGCCGACCATCTGAATGGCGCGATTGGCTGATGCTTCGTCCGCGGCAAAGATGTTTACTGTTCCATCGTCATCGACGTCGATCTTCACGCCAGTGGTGTCAACGATATTGCGAATCACCTTGCCACCAGGTCCAATCAGTTCCCGGATCTTGTCGACCGGAATGGACATCGTGTAGATACGGGGAGCATACCGCGAGAGTGCCTTACGCGGTTCTTTCAGCGTCTCGTCCATCTTGTCGAGGATGAACAGACGACCGTGCCGTGCCTGCTCCAGTGCCTCTCGCATGATGTTGGTGCTGATGTTTGGCACCTTGATGTCCATCTGTAGTGCGGTGATTCCAGCACGGGTTCCGGCGACTTTGAAATCCATGTCGCCATAGTGATCTTCGGCGCCCGCGATGTCGGTAAGGATGGCGTACTTGTCGCCCTCGTTTACCAGTCCCATTGCGACTCCTGCGACGGGTGACGCAATCGGTACACCGGCATCCATCAGTGCCAGGGTGGCACCGCAAACCCATTCTACCCGCGCACGAAAAAGCCCCGCCAGTGAGGCGGGGCTCGATTCTTACCCGAAGCGAATGACTTCGTTGTAGAGGTCGTTAAAACTCCAGAGGCGGTCGGTAATGCCAGCCATCA
>JACMLA010000114.1 GCA_014379815.1 Bryobacteraceae bacterium
GAAGGGCAGTACCGCCGTTGGGAAGACCTCACTCAGGAGGGAGGGAGTTCGTAAAACTTAGCTGTTCTTGTCGACCTTCAAGTCGTTGGTCACAGAGAACACGCTGGAAACCTGATTCGCCCTGATGTTCGCCAGGTTCCGGTCCGTATCGTTGGCCACGAAACCCTTCAGCGTTACATTGCCGTTCTTCACAATGATGTGGATCGGAGGAACAGGACCCTGGTTGTAACGGCTCAGCGGTCCAAAACTGTACAACGAGCGGTATGTCGCAAGGCGGATCCTGTCGTCAAACGGCGAGAGTGGCAGAACCTCGATCTGATTCACCACGCGCTCTACGCCCTCAATGCGCTTCACCAGCCGCTCCGCGTCACTGCGCAGGGTAGGTCTCGTCACTTGACCCAGCAGCACGACCTCATCGCCGTTTACCTGAAATTCGAGATTATCGAAGACACCGAAATAAGGCAGCATCACCAGCTCATGCCGAATTTCTTTCTCAAGCCCAGTCAGGCCCTTCTTTGACTGCGCTACACTCACTGCACCCTGAGCAAATGGCGCCAGCACAACCGCGGCTGCCAGCGTCAGGGCGAAGTTACGAATTGCGTTTTTCATTTGTTTTCTCTCCGGACAACAGGCTAAGTATTCAATCTCAGCCACCCCTACAGATGTGTCTGCATCCTGATTGGATAACGTGGTTTACAAAGTTTTACAGCTTTGTGACCCCTGTCGGGAAGGTGACATTATGCCGTACAGAAGCTCATTTGTCAGCAGCACCCACCGCAGCCGGAAGCAGACGACAATAACGGGAGGGAGTCAGGAGACGACTTGGATCTTTCGGACATGCTCGATGCTCTCGAAACCCGCATCGGGCGACTGCTCCTGACGAACCAGGAACTGGCGAATCAGATGAAACGTGGCAAGGCGGACAACCTGCCTGCTCTGGGACTGCTGTTCCCCGAACTGGAAACCGAAGGTAACGCGGATCAGAACGTCGACGAGAAACCTGTGACTCACCTGAACGATGAAACACCGAAACGCAGGCGCACAACCCGTGCCCGCAAAGACCTTCCGGAGTCTCCAAACCTTCCATCCCCCGATCCTCCCGAATGGGTGACTGCCGAAGTGGAGATCGATCCGGCAGCGGAAAGCGTTCCCTCGCGACCTGCCGCACATACCCACCCATTCGCCTCACTAGCTTCGCCACAACTGCCAGCGTCCCGTCCAGCGGCTTCTCCTTTCCAGAAAACGGCAGGTTCTCATCCGTTTCTCGAACTGACAACTCAGATCTCCCCGCCCGCGCCCGCACCTCTCCCGGCACCCGATGTACACTGGTCATTCCCGATAAACGCGGATCGCCCCGAGCCTCAGCGGGCAGACAATTTCAGCATGCAAATTCAGAGGGCAGGTCTCACGACAGACGAACTTGCGGACCACCTGCGCGTGTCCCGCAATAGTATTGACAGTTGGCTTAGTGGCGCAAAGCCGGTCCCTCATTGGGTGCCCGCATCGCTGGCCGTCTTGTCGCTGCTCAAACCAGAAAAACCACGCCAGTCCAGCCATTCCACTGTCTGGGAATCGCCCTTACGTAAATCCGTAAGCAGCCAGTCCGATCACCGCCATCCGTTTGCCCGAATTGAAGATCTTTAAAGGACACTCAACCGCACAATGACTCAACCGAATCCAAACCCCTCCGGCAAGCCACGTCTGGTCATCGCTCATGGCGAAAAAGGCGGAGTTGGTAAAACGACAGTCGCGCGTGTCATCGCGGAGTACCTCAAGGCACGAGAGATCTCCTACCGGGCCTTTGACGCAGAAGGTGTAACAGGGCCTCTGCTGCGTTTTCATCCCGACGATACACAGGCCGTCGATATCTCTGCCGCCGCCAGTGTCGCTCCCGTTCTGGATTACCTGATGGAGGGGAACTAGGGACGACGGCTGGCTCTCGTCGATCTCGGGGCACGCTCAGGCGCGGATCTCAAGAGCTGGCTCTATCGTGGCGGTGCGCTGGAGGAAAGTGAGGCGGGCCGACTTGGACTCACTCTGATATACGTCGTTGGCGGAGCGGTAGATAGCGTCGGCCACCTCAAAGAATGCTACGAAGCTCTTGGCAAGACTCCCAGCTACGTGCTCGTTCGCAATATGGGAGTCGCCACCCAGTTCAACGTCTACGATCAATCGAAAGTGCGCGAAGAGATCCTGAACGGCGGTGGCCGGGAAATCGGTTTCCCCGCTCTCGATCAGCATGTGTATCAATCTGTAGACCGGGCCAGCCTTCAGTTCGGAACGTTTGCCGAAAGCCAGGCCGGTAACTTCAGCTACACCGAGCGTCGCTATACCAAAACCTGGTTGCGGGAATGCTTCGTCGCCCTCGACGAGGTCAGCAATCTTCTCCGCTAGGTAATCTCGCGAAAATTCCGCGCATACTTTTCGGCCATCAGTCGCTGCGTGAAGTGCGTTGCAACGCGCTCCCGGCCTAGTACGCCCATCGACCCACGGAGCGAGTCATCCAGCAGCAGTTCCCTCTGCCGGGCTACAAACTCTTTCTGGTTCCCCACGCCCACCAGAAGTCCGGTGCGCCCGTGGTCGACGATCTCGGGTAACCCTCCCGTGTCCGACGCAATAACAGGGGTGCCCACAGCCATCGCCTCCAAAGCAACGTAGGGGCAAGAGTCAAAAATCGATGGCAACACGACTACATCCGCGAGGGCGGCGAACTTGAGCGCACTGGTCCTGCTAACCTTGCGGAACCAGCGAATCCGGGAGGCCAGACAAGCGTCACCCGAGACAAAGTCTTCATAGTAGTCCCGAGCACGCCCAGGCATATCGCCTATCAGCCAATACTTCACCGGCATGCCTGATTGACACAAAGCTCTGGCGGATTCCAGTACCGCAGGTAGTCCCTTTTCCATGGTGAGGTGTCCAATCAGAGCAACTGCTTTTGTGCCCTCGCCCGCAATCCTGGCTCGCAACCGATCCCTGCGGAGCCCCGCTTCCACCCGCGCAGCTTGTGCGACATCGAGGCCGTTCCAAATGACCTCCACGTCGCTACGTTGTCCGTAGTAATTCAGGAGGACCTGGCGCAGACCCTCGCTGACTACAAATAAACGGCACGGTAGCTCGTAGAGAAGTCGCTCCTGCAAAGCAAACTCCGGATGGATCTCGCCACCCGTAAGTTGCGCCATATGCTTATGGCAAATATGCACGGTTGCCGTTAGCCCGCAACGATAAAGCTCACTTAGTTCCTTAGCCGCCGTCAGCAGATGTGAAGCTTGGGAATGCACCACATCAGGTCGGAATCCAAGGCCCTTGAGTACCGCCGGGGTCGTCAGGACTGCCGCCTCGGCAAGGTCACGAAGGACGGCAGCCGAGGCTTTGCCTATCTCCGAGTACTCCCGCATGTCGCGGAGCACAACGGTGACCCCCCCGGCCTCGAAAATCTTCGCGTCTCCATGGTGGGCCGTAAGAACTAGAACCCGGTGTCCCAGTTGAGCTAGTCCCTCGGATAAACACCGTGTATGCGTTCCAAGTCCGCCGTGCTTTACAAATGGCGGATACTCTATTGAGGTGATCAGTACCTGCAGCAATCAATGCGCCACGAAGCGAATGTCACCAGCCACCTCGCGAAGCAAGTGCAACGAACTCGCAAAAGCCTCTTCCTGCTCCACGACCCGGTAAACAAGGCTCTGCTTCACAATCGCGGTCCAGAGCCATCTCTTGACTTCCCGAATCCGGAATACATGATCTGCCAGACTCATCGCCAGAATCCATGACGCAATGTTGTCCGACGGGTTATGGATCGCAGCGAAAACGCGTCGGTCCCCAATATCGACCGCAAGCTGTCGCAAGGCTTTGTGGGATGAGGATGTCAAAGGAATATTGTTCAAGTACACATACTCAGCAACGGCACCTAGCGACAGCAACGCCTGGAACGCATGACCGCTGCATAGCGCGGACGACCCAGCTGAGATCGAGCGCAACGGCCTCACGCCCTGTTTGCCAAGCAGTGTCGCGACCTGAAATGGGCGTGGACGTTGAAACCTTACTTTGATTTGCAGGTGAGTCGTGCCGCACTTGGAAAATCCCCTCTCTTCCTGAATCCGCCGGAAAGTCTCCCTAAGTTCTGGCTCGAGTAGCGGATCGTAGTAATGGTACAGGTTGAACCAGTCCGCGTCGTCTTCTTTCCGGTAGAACGTAATGTGTTCAGGACAACAAGGGGAGGGAAAGAACAATGTGGGCTTCTGCTTTAATGCCGAATTCCACAGGATTGTCACCAGTTCCAAATCCGCA
>JACMLA010000115.1 GCA_014379815.1 Bryobacteraceae bacterium
CGTTTGCAACATGCAAGTCGATCCAAACACAGCGGCCGGAACGAGCGAGTATCAAGGAAAGAGTTACTACTTCTGTTCCGCCGGCTGCAAGAAGCGGTTTGACGCCGACCCGGCGCAGTACGTCGCCAAATAGACAACCCATAGGCCGCCTTCACGAAGCGCGAGGCGGCCACTTCAGGAAATAATCATGCTGGTCGAAAACAAGACTCCGAACGCCGCTCCAGGGACTTCACCTGAGCATATTGACCCGGTCTGCGGCATGACTGTAGATCCGGTGGATGCCGAAGGCTCTCATCAATACAACGGCAAAACCTACTACTTCTGCAATCCCTCTTGCCTGGAACGGTTCAAGGGTGATCCGTCAAAATTCGTTCATGAACACGAGGCTGCAGGTCCCGCACAGAGTTTTCGCGATCCTGTTTGCGGAATGGATGTAGATCCCGATCAAGCAACCGGCAGCGCTGACTATTCGGGGCAGAAATACTACTTCTGCAGTACATCATGCGTCACCAAGTTCAAGGCAGAGCCAAAGAAGTACTTAGCAGATGAGAAGCAGGAAGCCAGGACCGATGGACCTAAGAACGTGGAATACACGTGTCCAATGGACCCGGAAATCCGGCAAATCGGACCCGGTTCCTGTCCCAAGTGTGGGATGGCTCTTGAGCCTGTGGACGTCGCGCCGCCAGTTACACGGACAGAATGGACTTGCCCGATGCATCCGGAGATCGTGCGAACCGAACCTGGTTCCTGCCCGACCTGCGGAATGGCGTTAGAACCGCGAACGGTTGCCGTCGAAGAAGAAAATCCGGAATTACGCGGCATGACCCGTCGTTTCTGGGCTTCGGTGGCTCTCACTTCGCCAATCTTGGCCTTGATGATTTCAGAGATGTTGCCGGGCAAGCCTCTTCAGGCGCTGCTAGGTCCGCAAGCTCTTCTTTGGGTGCAGTTCGTTCTAGCAACGCCGGTCGTTCTCTGGGGTGGGTGGCCGTTCTTCGTCAGAGGTTGGCAGTCCGTCGTGAACCGGCACCTGAACATGTTCACCCTGATCGCTCTAGGAACGGGCGCAGCCTATCTATACAGCGTGGCAGCGACGCTTTTCCCGGACATCTTCCCGGAATCCTTCAGAGATCACCACACGGGGGCTCTCGCGGTATATTTTGAGCCGGCAGCAGTCATCGTCGCGCTCGTGCTACTTGGGCAGGTGCTTGAACTTCGCGCTCGAAGCCAAACTTCGAGCGCGATCCGAGCCCTCCTGGGCCTCGCCCCGAAAACCGCACGCGCCATCCGCCCTGACGGCACAGAAGAAGATATTTCTCTTGAGCAAGTGAAAGCCGGAGACCGATTGCGGGTTAGACCCGGAGAGAAAGTGCCAGTCGATGGTGTTGTACGCGAGGGCATCAGCTCGGTTGATGAGTCGATGGTGACTGGTGAACCTGTCCCGGTCGAGAAGGAATCCGGAAGCAAGCTTACCGGCGGAACTGTAAACGGCACCGGCGGTCTGGTCATGGAAGCCGAGCGCGTGGGGTCGGATACTCTCCTCGCACAAATCGTACGGATGGTGGGCGAAGCCCAGCGCTCGCGAGCTCCGATTCAGCGCCTGGCCGATTCCGTCGCCGGATGGTTCGTTCCACTGGTAATCGTCGTGGCTGTTTTGACCGCCATTGTCTGGAGTGTATACGGACCGGAGCCTGCGATGGCGTATGCGTTGGTGAATGCCGTTGCGGTGCTGATCATCGCCTGCCCATGTGCGCTTGGTCTGGCCACGCCGATGTCCATCATGGTCGGCACGGGGAGGGGCGCTCAAGCGGGTGTGCTCATCAAGAATGCGGAGGCACTGGAGGTGATGGAGAAAGTCGATATCCTCGTGGTCGATAAAACCGGAACTCTGACCGAAGGAAAGCCGAAGCTCACATCGATTGTTCAAGCCGAAGGGTTCGACGAAGCGACCTTGCTCCGCCTCGCAGCGAGCCTGGAGCAAGCGAGTGAGCACCCGTTGGCTGCAGCGATCGTGCAGGCTGCCAAAGAGAAGAATTTGCAGCTTTCCCAGGCCGAGGATTTTCGTTCTATCACCGGTAAAGGCGCAAGCGCCAGTGTCGACCGACGTTCGGTTGCGATCGGAAATTCTCGCTTGTTGCAAGACCTCTCTGTCGACGCCGGAGCGCTCAGCGAGCGCGCGGATCAGATGCGAACCGAAGGGCAGACCGTGATGTTTGTGGCGGTCGATGGTAAATCGGCGGGTTTGATTGGAGTCGCCGACCCGATCAAAGAGAGCACAGCAGAGGCGATCAAAGGTATACACGCTCAGGGCATCAGGGTCGTGATGCTGACTGGCGACAACAGAACAACCGCAGAGTCGGTCGCCCGTAAGCTGGGTATTGAGCAGGTCGAGGCAGACGTTCTGCCGGATCAGAAAGCGGAAGTCATCAAGCGATTGCAGGCGGGTGGTCACGTCGTAGCCATGGCTGGAGATGGCATAAACGATGCGCCCGCACTCGCGCAGGCGAATGTCGGCATCGCGATGGGCACTGGCACAGATGTCGCTATCGAGAGTGCGTCCGTGACGTTGATCAAAGGCGATCTACGCGCTATCCTCCGAGCGCGACGACTCAGTCAGGCAACGATGCGGAACATACGGCAGAACTTATTTTTCGCGTTCATCTACAACGTACTGGGCGTTCCGTTCGCCGCAGGTGTGCTGTACCCGTTCTTCGGGATACTGCTGAGTCCGATGATCGCCAGTGCCGCGATGACCTTCAGTTCCGTGTCCGTCATTGCGAATGCACTGCGCTTGCGGCAAGTGAAGCTTTAAGAGCGGGATGTGAACCTGCAGATTTCAAGACAATGTAGTGTAGTAACAGAGTTCACCTGGATCCTATGCTCTTCCCTCTACTTCTAGCAACCGTCATCGCTCCGTTGACACCGGATGTGCAGTACAAACAGCCACAAATCGTGGCTGACCAACGAAACACCGTCGTTACCTTCGGTTCTGGCAATGCCATCTACATTGCGACCTCTTCGGATCACGGCCGTAGTTTCGGATTGCCTATCAAAGTCGCCCAGCCGGGTGCTATTTCGCTGGGACGTCATAGAGGACCGCGCATAGCGCTAACTTCGAACGCGATTGTAGTGTCTGCTATCGGTGGGACAAAGGGAGGCGGCACAGATGGAGATGTTGTTGCTTGGCGCTCGACAGACCGCGGAGCGACTTGGTCCAAGGGCGTCAACGTAAATGATCATGCCGCGTCTGCTCGCGAG
>JACMLA010000116.1 GCA_014379815.1 Bryobacteraceae bacterium
CCCCGGCCCGCGAGAAAAGCACACGGATTTCTGAACCGCGCGCGCCAGCAAGCCTACCTGCGACTTTTCAGCCGCCCGCTGGTCTCTTGATGATGAGGGCGGCAGAGGTTTCCAAAAAGTGGCGTGGGTCGCCGTTTCAGCTTGCCAGCAAGGACAGCATTCTTGTTGAACCGATGGGACCGACGGCGCGAGTCGCGGCCCAGCAATTCTTAAGCCGAGTTTCTGCTAATGACCTCAGCAAACTCCTCGTACCGGACCGGTTTAGCCACATAGTCATCCATGCCGGCTTCCAGACACTTGTCCCTGTCACTGGCTAACGCGTTGGCAGTAAGCGCGACGATTCTGACGGACTGTCCGCCGGCTCCCAGCGCTCTAATCTGCCGTGTGGCCTCATAGCCGTCCATCTGTGGCATATGGCAGTCCATCAGAATGAGGTCATAACTCGTTTGTCGAAATGCCTGCACCGCTTCAATTCCGTTCACCACGAATGTCGCTCCGTATCCGAGGCGGGTGAGGAGTGCCTGCACCACCTTTCGATTCACGGGATTGTCTTCAGCGACCAGAATGGAAACGGGCCGAGTTAATCTGGCTTCAGAGACAAGCGGACCGGACCGACCGGGTCGGGAGCCGCCGGAAACGGAGTTAATCATCTGACCGATTGCGCTGAGAAGTCGGCCGCTGGTTACAGGCCTGACTAAAGTGGCGCTGCATTCGCAGAGCTGTTGCTCTGCACTCGGCCGCAATGACTCGTGGGTCATGTGAAGGAACGGTACATTCATTAAGTTTGGACAAGCACGCACTGCCCGAAGCAGAGGGATTGCGTCCTCGTCAGCCGACTGAATATCCAGCAGGACCAGAGCAGGTCTCTTGCCAGCAACCAGCGCGAAGCGTTGGAAACTCATAGCTCCGTCCACACCGATTGCAGTCTCCACAGTGAATCCCGCACGCTCAAGCTGCCTCAGCAGCACCACTCCAGCAACTGGTTGATCCGTTATCACTAACACATGCATGCCGGCGAAAGGGCCCGGTTGCATCGCGACTTCGAGCACTTTTCCAAGTGGAATGGAGAACCAGAAGGTTGAGCCTTCATGCACCCTGCTAAAGACGCCGATCTCGCCGCCCATTGCCTTCACCAGACGCCGGCAGATTGCGAGGCCAAGGCCAGTTCCTCCAAAGCGGCGTGTTGTCGAAGAATCCGCCTGAGTAAAGGGTTCAAAGATGACATCGGCGGCTTCAGCGGGTATACCAATGCCGCTATCCGACACCTCCACCCGTATGACGGTCGTTTCCCCCTGCTCGCGCATCACTTCGGCATGGAGCAAAACCTCTCCCCGTTCGCTGAATTTGATTGCGTTACTGAGGAGGTTCAGCAGCACCTGCCGCACGCGTCCGGGGTCTCCCAGCACCTGGAAAGGTAAGTTTTGCGCAGCTTCGAATTTCAGGTGCAGACGCTTTTGGCGTGCGCTCTCGCTGACCAGGTCAATGACCTGCTCAATCACAAACTCGGGCGAGAACGGAATGGATTCAAATTGCAGCGTTCCGGCTTCAGCTTTCGAAAATTCCAGGATGTCGTTGAGCACGCTGAGAAGGGCTTCGCCGGAAGTGCGGACGGTTTCCGCCCAATCACGCTGCTGTGGAGAAAGTTCGGTGTCGAGGAGCAGCCCAGTCATTCCGATGACTCCGTTCATGGGCGTCCGAATCTCATGGCTCATCGTAGCCAGAAAGTCGCTCTTCGCCCGAGTTGCCGCCTCGGCCTTTTCCTTTGCCAGAGAGAGGTCGGCATTGGCCTCGCTGAGAGCGTGTGTGCGGGCCTGAACCTGCGTTTCCAGCTCCTCAGCCCACTCCGAGAGCCGGCGATCCCTTTGCTGTATCTCCTGGAGCATGTCGTTAAAGGCGTTCATGACAGCGCTTACTTCGTCAGTGGCAGTGCTGGTCATACGCAGTGAGTAGTCCCGGTGCACGGAGACGTGGCGAGCCGCTGCTTCAAGGCTCAGCATGGGGCCGGAGATAGCCGCCTGCATACGGAGCGACACGGTGTACCCAAGACCCATGGACAGCAGCGTAAGCAGGAGCGTTATCGAGGAGTAGTCGACGACGCGGGCGTACAGAGGTGACAAATCCGACTCAATGCTGATGTAGCCGACGATTTCGCGATCCAGATGAATTGGCCGGACGACCACCAGCCCGTTCCAGCCCGTCATCGTCTCCTCCGGAGTGGCCGGACTTCGGAACTTCTGTCGGCTGTCGGTTCTGGTGTACTCTGCAACAAACTGCCGGCGCTGATTGAAGACGACGGCTCTGACTACTGAGCTGTCGCCCACCAGCCCGGACAGACTCTGATTCACGTCGCCAGGATTTTCAAAGGCGAGTGCGGCGGCAATATTGCTGCCGAGAATTTTACCGATAGAAGCAGCTCTGCCGATCAACTGACCGCGAAACCAGATCACCTCGTACGTAATAAGACCTGCGGCAGTAAACCCCACGGCGCTGATGGCCGCAATGAGGGCCAGCAGTCGTAACTGCCCTCGAAGGGACCGCTGACTGGAGCGGAAGAGTTTGCTAAAGGGCACTGCCAGAACCCTTCCTGAGATTTCGCGACAGCTGCAGCAATCTCGCGCTCACATCCAGTTTGGCCCGGCGTACAGCATCGAGGCTGGCATCGAACTGAACTTTTCGGTCCTCCACTATCAGCTCGAACATTCCGCCCATGGCGAGGAGACCAGGTCCGTTGCCGATCGTGAGCACCGGCGCATCTCTGACGGCGTGCAGGGCTGGCTGGGCTACCGGATAACTGGCGGTGTCCACGATAACCACCCGGCAGAGCAGCGGATCGGGACTGGGCGTAAGCCGGAAAGAGATCACCCGGTTTCCTACGGTTTTCCCGGTAACGGTCTCCCCTACCGTCGTGGCAAAGTCGCTCTTAGCCAGAGCGCAGACGGGTAGCTTTGTAACGTTCTCTCCGGGAATCTCCACCCACTTCACGAGGCGGATGAAATTCAGCACATAGACCGCTTTAAGTTCCAGTTCTTTGGGGGGCAGAGTGGCTGACAAGGTGCCCCTCAGCGCGGCGTGCATCGCGAATATCAGGAGTGTTCGCAGTCCGGTGGATCTTCGCCCGAAACAGAACGATGCGACTCTGCGCCGTGATAGGTTGCGTCCCTCTGCGTACGTCCCGACAGCAGGGCCACCGTGAATCAGCATTACTCATCTCGCCAGGTAAGCCGCAGATATACCGATCGGCCAGCGCCCGGCAACACCCGGGTGGCGTGTTCGGCGCTCAGGGGGTCCGAGTATGTTTTATTCATCAGGTTTCGAATGCCGAGCTGGATATCCAGACCCGGCTGGAGGCGAACGGCGG
>JACMLA010000117.1 GCA_014379815.1 Bryobacteraceae bacterium
GTTATGCCCTCCAGTTGCGCCCTCAGAACGGCGGCGTCCTCGGGGTTCTTACAGACGACCTCAGCGGCCAGCGCAAATTTTTTGTCCTGTGAGCCAAGCGCGAATGTGGCGCGTTCCGCGGTCTCCAGAGCCTTGGCAAACAGACGCGTACCCGGCGGCAGTTGCTGTGTCGCACGAAGAACCTCGCCAGGCACGTGGAGCCAGATTGGCGTGTTGGGAATCTCGTAGGCAACTGGTTCGGGCCTACGCGTCTCTATGTCAGGAGCGATGTCACGAGCGCCATTTTCGTCTCTTGCGCTGGCCAGTGCCATACGGCCCCCGCTCAACTTGCGCCAGGAGATCACCCGGTCTGGCGTGCTGCCCTGCAGGTGGCAATCGTTCCCGCTGCAACTACCCTTTTGCTCTTTGGCGTATGCCTTTAGCTTGTTCCAGTCAAACCGGCCTTCCAGAAGAAAGTAGTGGATCCCTCCTGAAGAGTTGAGGAGAACCCGGTCCAGATCACGCTTGTAGTCGAACCCTGTTTGTGCGATGAAGGCTCGATACTCGCTGGCTTCCCCGACGGTTGATCCTACTAATTTTTCCAGAATGCCCGATGCACGAAGGGCATTGACGTCGAAGTACAACACTGTTGCTTCGCGAGCCGGAAAGTAACCGACCAAATCCGCCGTGGTCGCTGGCTTAAGCGTTCCCGCGAAGTAGTAGATTGCTCCACCTGTCAGTAGCAGAAGGAGCGCGATGCCGCCAAGGATTGGCCAGCGGCGTGAGGGCGGAAACATCACTTAGTCAGGATACGGCTGCGAATTCATTCAGCCGGGAGCGCTTCCAGATCGCGACGTAGGGATCGAGTTCGGCCATCATTCCGCGGAACTGGGGAAAGTCGAGGGACTGGGCTCCATCGCTCATAGCTTTGGCTGGATTGGGGTGCACTTCCACGATGATTCCGTCGGCGCCGATCGCGACGGCTGCACGGGAAAGAGGCGGTACCAGGCTTCGCTTGCCTGTTGCGTGGCTGGGATCCACGACGACCGGCAAGTGCGTTAGCTCGTTTAGAACTGCTACCGCCGTTATGTCGCAGGTGTTGCGCGTCGCAGTCTCGAAGGTACGGATACCACGCTCGCAAAGAACGACGTTAGGATTGCCGTGCGCTGTGATGTACTCGGCAGACATCAGGAGTTCCTTGATTGTCGAGCTCAATCCGCGCTTGAGGAGCACAGGGCGATTGCTGCGCCCAAGAGCTTTCAACAGCGCGAAGTTCTGCATATTGCGCGCGCCGATCTGGAGCATGTCGGCGTACTCGGCCACAAGGTCGACGTCGTTGTCACTCATGACTTCAGTGACAATTGCGAGGCCTGTTGCCTGTTTGGCTTTTCTCAGCAGCTTCAGGCCATCTTCTTCGAGACCCTGGAAATCATAGGGCGAGGTGCGGGGCTTGAAAGCACCTCCGCGAAGCAGATGGGCGCCGGCGGCAGCCACCGCCTCTGCGGACTCCATAATCTGCCGCTCATTCTCGACTGAGCACGGGCCCGCCATGACAATAAACTCGTCTCCGCCGATTTCGTGCCGGTCGACACGGATTACGGATCTCCCCGGGCGAAATTCTTTACTGACGAACTTGTAAGGCGCAGAAATGCGAACCGCCTTTTCGACTCCGGGCATGGCTTCGACCGACTCGAGACATGCGGTCACATCACCCGTGCCCACGATACCGATGACTACACGCTCTTCGCCTTCAATGGTGTGGATTTTGTAGCCAAAATCGTTCACTCGATCGCAAACTGCGTCGATCTGATCCTTGCCGGCGTGCAGCCTCATAGAAACAATCATCTTCGTGCAACTCCAATCTTCCAGTGTAGACGTTCAGTTTAGACCACCTGACGATGTGCGCTGAATGGCTAAGTGGCTATAGGACTTGAGGTTGAGGCACCACCTGCTCAGGTGTGTA
>JACMLA010000118.1 GCA_014379815.1 Bryobacteraceae bacterium
GCCAAAGCGCGCGGAGAGTTTCTGATCGCGCATGGTTTGCAGGCGCTGGCAATCGAGACGGCGGAAGGTTGTGCGGAGTGGCTGCATCGGAGGATCCGCGAAGACTGGGGCTTTCCGGATGCGCCGGGCATGACTATGCAGGAACGTTTTACCTCGCGTTACAGAGGCAAACGGTACAGCTTCGGATATCCCGCCTGCCCCAACCTCGATGACCAGGCCTCGATGTGGACTCTACTGCAGCCCGACGATATCGGGGTGGAACTCACCGAAGGCATGATGATGGAGCCGGAAGCAAGTGTCAGCGCTCTCGTATTCCATCATCCCGATTGTGTTTACTTCACGGCGTCGGACGACTCCGAAGCAACCTCGGCCGCATCGGCGGACTGATGTTCGATGAGCCGGTCGAGATCCCGATCACCGATGTCTTCGACCTGCATTCCATAGCCCCGAGAGACGTAAAAAGTGCGGTGGAAGCTTATCTCGAAGAATGCCATCGGCTGGGGTTTCGCTGCCTGCGGATAATTCACGGAAAAGGCTTTGGAGTGCAGCGGGAGATGGTGCGCTCAGTGCTCGCGCAGACTCCATTCGTCGAGTCATTCAGCGACGCACCGTTGGAAGCTGGTAGCTGGGGCGCAACGGTAATTACACTCCGATAATATGGGGTGCATGCTGCATGATCTGCGGTACGCCCTTCGTTCTCTTCGCCTGACCCCTGTCTTTTCTATCGTGGTAATTCTGTCGCTCGCGCTTGGCATCGGCGGGAACACTGCCGTGTTCTCTCTGCTCGACAGAGCGTTGCTGCGGGCGATGAATATTCGCGATCCCGAACGACTCGTGATCTTTCATGTTCCCTCCCTGAATCTAAATGGAACCAGCTCAAGTGACAACTATGAAACTGTCTATTCGCTGGACATGCTGCGGGAACTGGGCAAGCGAAAAGATCTGTTCGAAGGCGTGATTGCGCGGGGCTCGATGCCGCCGGTTGTGCTCGGTGGAGCATCCGCTGATTATGCGTCGGTGGAGCTGGTGTCCGGGAACTACTTCGATGTGCTGGGGGTGAAAGCAGCTCTCGGCCGTACGATCACGCAGGAAGACGACGGAGCGCCTGGGGATCGGCCGGTGGTGCTATTGACGCACGCTACCTGGATCAAGCGCTTCGGCGGAGATCCGCAGGTCCTCGGTCGAACGATTCGGCTCAGCGGGAATCCATTCACCATCGTTGGAGTCCTGCCCGTTCGTTTTCAAACCGTGCTTCGCGGCGAAAGTCCCGCTCTGATCATCCCCATTTCGATGCAGCGCCAGATCTTCCCGGATCTGGATGGCAGAGCACCCGATGTTCGCTGGCTCAATCTACTCGGCCGGCTGCGTCCGGGTGTTACCACGTCGCAGGCAACCGTGGCCATAGAGCCCACGTGGAACGGGATTCTGGAGCCGCAGATCAAAGCGCGTTCAAAGCGTACGCTCGACGCGAACAGCCGGCGGTTGGCACTAATCGAAGGAAGCCACGGCATCAACCCGCTGGCCAGAAATCTAAAAACCCCGCTGCTCATCCTGATGACCACCGTCGCCGTTGTCCTGCTGATCGCCTGCGTAAATGTGGCTGGATTGCTACTGGCGCGAGCGGCGGCACGCCAACGGGATAATGCGATTCGTTTGAGTTTGGGAGCCAGCCGCATGCGAATCCTGCGGCAATCGCTGACGGAGAGTCTGCTGTTGTCGCTGGCGGGTGGGGCAGCCGGGCTGCTGGCAGCCTCGTGGATAAGCACGGGGCTTCTGAAGCTTTACGATGCTGCCGATAGCTCAGCGCTGGGCTGGGATCTCGATGGCAGAGTTCTCGCTTTTACGCTGCTGGTTTCGGTGGTTACCGCGATCGTGTTCAGTACCGCTCCAGCGATTCACATGGCCGGAGGAGATGTGGCAAGAGCGATTCAGAATCGTTCACTTCCAGCCTCACACGCTGTTATCAGGAAGGCGCTGGTAGGCGGTCAGATTGCTTTGGCTACGCTTCTCCTCTTCAGTGCCGGACTCTTTGCCAGAAGCCTTGCGAATCTGATGACCGTCGATCCGGGCTTTCGAACCGAACGCGTGACTCGCTTCGATCTCCGGCCGAGACAGGCCGGCTATGACAAGGTGCGCGGGGTGCAACTCTACTCCGATCTGCATGAAAAACTTCGCGGTCTGCCGGGCGTGACAGCCGCTTCCGGAACGTACCCCGGCCCAATGACGAATTCCAATCGCGGAGCCAATGTGACGGTGGATGGATACCGGCCGCCTCCCGGCACCGACGCTCAGGTGAACATGCACTCAACCACGCCCGGTTACTTCCGGACAGTGGGGATTCCGCTGATTGGAGGTCGTGACTTCAGCGATGGCGATCGTGCGGGGGCGCCCGAGGTGGTAATAGTCAATGAGACATTCGCCCGAAAATACGCGAGCGACAGCGCGGTAGGCCGCAAGCTTGCGTGGGGTGGAGGCAATGTTACGCCGAACGTGACCATCGTTGGAGTTGTCGGGAATGTGAAAGAAGACCTGCGCGAAGGGCCGCGACCGGAGGTTTACATCCCTTACGGGCAGGAAAGCAAATTGCAGCCAATGACTTTCTATTTGCACTCAGCATCGGAGGACGCCGTTCTCGCCGGAGCGATCCGGCAGGCGGTGCGTTTGCTCGATGCCAGTCTTCCGGTCGACAATCTCGGCCCTATGCAGGCGCAGTTGAATAATGCCGTTTCTTCAGATCGGGTGCTGGCTTTGCTTTGCACAATTTTCGCCGGTCTTGCTGTTCTGCTGACAGCGCTCGGAGTGTATGGAGTCATCGCGTGGACGGTGGCGAGGCGGGCCAATGAGATCGCGGTCCGAA
>JACMLA010000119.1 GCA_014379815.1 Bryobacteraceae bacterium
CGGAGACCGGCGTCTATGCCTTCGAGGCTTTGATCTCCGGTAGCTATACGGTAGAAGTGGAAGCGAGTGGATTCCGGCGCTTTCTTACTAGAAACAATGCAGTCGCTGTCGGTCAGCCCACCACGGTAAATGTCACTCTCGAAGTCGGTGGAGTCACTGAGCGAGTCGAAGTTTCATCGTCTGCGGAAACGGTTCAGACCAGTACATCGGGTAACTTCGGGAACCTGATTCCCGAGAGGGTCTTAACCGATCTGCCCATCGTGGGCACCCGTGGACGCAATCCTCTCGAGCTGGTTTTGCTGCAGCCGGGTGTGGTCTCAGGGTCCAATACCGGGGGCGGAACTCACGTCAACGGGGCACGCGACCGAGCCTGGAACTACACGCTGGACGGCATCGACTCTAACGAAACCAGCGCAGGTGGATCCCAGCTTTCTCCGGTTCGTCTGAATCCGGATGCTCTGTCCGAGATGCGCATCGTTACCAGCAATGCCACCGCCGAAAGCGGGCGCAACAGCGGCGGAGCGGTCAGCATGATTTCCAAGTCGGGCAGCAATGAGTATCACGGAAAAGCGTTTTACTTTTACCGCACGCCGCGTCTGAATGCAAACGAGTGGGAAAGCAACGTAAATGCCCGCGGCAAAAACCAGTTCGTGCAAACTATCGTCGGGGGAGATCTCGGTGGTTTCCTCATCAAGAACAAAACATTCTTCTACTCCAACGTCCAGGTCTTACGAGCACGAAATTCTACCCTCACGAATCGAACGGTGCTGACCGAGCAAGCTCGCCAGGGTCTCCTGAGATATCGAATTGACGGCCGGAACCAGCCCGCGGGAGTCGCTGGCGCTTCTGTCGATGCGCTGGGCAATGTTCTGCCAGGGGTGAACGTCAGCTCTTATAGCGTTCCCACTAACGATCCTCAAAGAGTCGGCCTCGACCGGCGAATCCAGACTTTGCTTTCCGCTGCGCCCCTGCCAAACAACTATTTCGGCGGCGATGGCCTGAATACCGGGTTTTATACCTTCAACGCGCTGCAGTTTGAGCGCCAGTACGATTCGATGATCCGTGTGGATCACGTCTTCAGCGCGCAAAACGCAATCTTCGGACGCGTGAACTGGGGTCAGCAGGATAGTGATTGCGACATCGCAAATGGTGGAGCCGAGCTGTTCCCAGGCCGCGGCTGCCAGGTGAATACCAAACGTAATCCCCGCAACATGGCCTACAACTGGCGCTGGAATCCCACTCCATCGGTTACCAACGAACTGGTGTTCGGGCGCAACAGCTTCACCTTCGATTTTCAGCAGCCCTTTGCCGATCTCGGTAACTACACGCTCAATGCGCCGACCGTTGGCGGGTCAGCCGTCAGTCTGGTGGAAAGCACATATTTCGGCAACGCACGTTCATTGCGCACCTGGCAGCTTGTCGACAATCTCGCGTGGCAGCGTGGTGCGCATACGATCAAATTCGGCGCAAACCTCCGCTGGCAGAGCCATCGCGACAATCGCGGATCGGTAGCGGGCCTGAACTCGGCCCCGGATCTGAATTTCTCTACCAACATAAACAACGTCGACCCTGCGACTTTCAATCTCCCAGGGAACCTGAACACCAACTTCGATCAGGGAAATTTTCAGAGCCTGATCAACTTGCTGCTCGGCCGTGTGGGTGCCAGAACACAGGCGTTTGTGGCGGATGGGAATGCCTTCAAGGCTGGCTTGTATCAGTTCGAGTCCCGCTACAACGAGTACGACTTTTACGTGCAGGATACGTGGAAGCTAAGCCGCAACCTGACCATCGACGCCGGTCTGCGATGGGAGTTGAAGTTGACGCCCGGCAGCCCTCAAGGCGTGCGGGTGCCGAATCAGACAGTGGTAGCGGGTGCCGCACCTTCCAACACACTGCAGTGGGTCCCGGGCGAGCTATTCAAAGACCGCCTGATGAACCTCGGACCGTCAGTGGGATTTGCCTGGGACCC
>JACMLA010000120.1 GCA_014379815.1 Bryobacteraceae bacterium
CGCGACAGCCGTAGCTCCATTCTCGATCCAGACCTGATTCCCATACGCATGGTCGCCATGGTGGTGCGTGTCGAATGCGAATCGAATCGGCTTCTGTGTAATCGCACGAATCTTCGGCAAAATCACCTTCGCACCCGACGGGAAATTGGCGTCAATGACCAGAACATAGTCTTTGAAGATGACCCAGCCGTTGTTGCAATGGCCGTGGCCATCAATGTCGCCGTGATGGAAATACACCCCGTTCGACACGGGATCGACCTCGTTCACCGCCGCTTGCACCGGGTTCATGGCAACCGCCGACGCCGCTGCCAGCAAGATATTCCTTCTGGTTACATCGCACATGGTGCGACCGATCATATCGCACACAAATCCGATCACACAGCGCCGGGCTATCCTGGGGCCAATGCTCATTCCCGTTCCCGTCGCAGTGCCACTTTTACCTCCCAACAATGAGACCTACTCGCAAGCCGTCCGCCTGGGGGATCTGATTTTTGTCTCGGGCCAGTTGGGCGTGGACCCAGCCACAGGACTGCTGGTCCCCGGCGGTATCCCGGAGCAAACCCGGCAAGCGCTCGACAACATCGCCGCCATTCTACTGTGCGCTGGCAGCGCGCTGGATCAAGTCGCCAAAGTCACCATCTTTCTGACCGACTTCGCCTTGCTCAGTGCAATGAACGAAGTCTATGGCCCCCGCCTGCCGCACCGGCCCGCGAAAACCACCGTTGAAATCACTCGGCTCGACAAGAACGCGCTGATCGAGATTGAAGTAGTCGCGGGTGCGGGCTAACCCCCGCGACTCCGCTTTGCTGCTGACACAGCCTTCTTCCGGCCCGGCTTTGCGTTCTTTTCGACCCTCAGCCTCCAGGCCGTGCGGAGTGCGCCCGCCAGGACTTCTTCCGTAGCAGCCGCCAGGCGAATATGCGTCATTCCCATGCGTCCCCAGCCCCCTGCGATCGGCAGATAGACGTCAGGCATCTCCTCGACAAACGCAGCCTGCTGCTCTGCTGTCAGCATCAGGTTTCCGTAGCCTTTGTCCAGCGAGGCAAGCGTCGCGAAGATCCTGCCGCCAACGCGAAAGTCTGCACTTCCCATGTGCGAACCCTCTTCCGCGCCCTGCAAGCTTAGGGCAAGCCTTCGAAAGTCTTCCGCATCCATATCGGTCCGCAGCTCCTTTATTGCCGCGAGTATCCCACAAACCGGAACGGCAGAAGGGTCAAATTGCTGAAGTCCACCTACGGACGATTGAGTACTATTCAGCACCCGTTCCAGTACTCATGGTTCATTTAACTATTTGATTTAAAAAGAGAAGATCACATCACGGGCAAAGTTCGACATAGCCCGGAAAATCGGAGGAATAATCAATGTCTTTTAGCTCAATGTCACGTGGAGTTCTGGCCGCAGTTGTCGTGTTGGCCGCCACTTCTCAACTTTCAGTCGCCGCGACCATCAATGCCGGTAACCTGCCCAATTCTGGCGACACGGTGAATCTTGGTTTTGCAACCGTCAATACCTTCAACGGAACGTTCGGCCAGCGGACGATCGGCAGCATCACCGGCGTCGGCGTCAACACAGGCTCTGTCAATGAAGAGATCGACGGCTCCGAAGCGATGGTGATTACGTACAATTCGGCAGTCCTGATGAACGAACTCTCGCTCGCATTCCTTTACCCGACACCTCAGTATGGCGATGCTTCAAACGAAATCGCCAAGGTCACGTTCAATGACCTCTTTACCTACACCCTCACAGCCGATACGACTCTGACGGCCACCTGGACGGGTCCAGGTTCAGTGACCAATATCGAAGCAGCGGTAGAAGGTTTTGGCGGAGCCTGGAGAATCTCCAATCCGTTCGGAAACAACCTGGTGACCAGCATTCGCCTGGAATCCGGCAACCCCGGCGACAACAACACGTTCGGCGATTTTGCCCTGTTCTCCGCAACGTCTTCCGCTGTCCCGGAACCGGGCACGTATGCGCTGCTTGGAACCGGCCTCGCCACCCTCATCGCTTTTGCCCGCCGCCGTCAGAAGTAGTTTCCCCCTGACCGGTTGCTGACAAGCGAGTGGCCACCCTTCCTCTCCTGGGGTGTGGCCACTCGCTCTTTTTTTTGTCTTTTCCCCTTTTAGCGGTCAATACGTGTCCAGTTCTGGTGTTTCCCGGGGCCCGTTCCAGAGCCGGCCGGCCGTGCCAACGGCTCCATAGCCGTCATGGTCACGGAAAAGCCATTCGTGCAACGTCCGGACAGTGCGAAGCGAATCCCGCAGCACCTTCACGTTTTCCAGGCTGTCTTTTTCACGCTTTCTCCGGACTTGTGATGCGGCTTCGCTGACGCCCGTATCGGGAACGGATTCAAAAGTAAGCTCGTAGGGCTGTGCCGGAGGATCCAGCCCGAATACCCAGCGGAA
>JACMLA010000121.1 GCA_014379815.1 Bryobacteraceae bacterium
GATAACAGAACAAGCCGCCGAGTACGAGGCTTACCTTAACGCCCCCATGCCCGAGCTCCCGCCCATTTGCCCTGCCACTCGCCGATAGCTTCGTTTCGCACAAACCCGAAGCTCCGGATCTCAACCTCTGAATTTGTGTTGCTTCATGTCCGGTTGTGCCCTCGAATTTCGACAATTTTCTGTAAGGGGAAGGAACGGAGGCGAGACTACCTGCAACAGAAGCTGCAACATGATCGAAGTCGAACAACTGCATAAGCAATTCGGGGAAGTGGTCGCTGTCAGAGGCCTCTCTTTCAAAGCTTTCAATGGAGCTATCACCGGACTTCTTGGATTAAACGGCGCCGGCAAAACAACCACTTTGCGAATCATCAGCGGCGTACTGAAACCGCAAAGAGGCAGCATCCGGATCGATGGCGTTTCGGCTGTCGAAAGTCCATCTGACGCGCAAGAGAAAACAGGTGCGCTCCTCGATCACACCGGACTCTATTCAAGGCTCACTGCACGCGAGAACCTTGCCTATTTCGGACGTTTGCGTCGCATTCCCCCTCCTAAGCTGAAAGTTCGAATTGAGGAGCTTCTCTCGATTCTCGGATTAGAATCCGTTGCGGATCGGCCAACGGCGGGCTTTTCACAGGGCGAGCGCATGAAGACTGCACTTGCAAGGGCGATCATCCACTCGCCCGGGAATCTCCTCCTGGACGAGCCCACCAGCGGCCTCGACGTGATCACCGTCCGTGCCCTGCGAAATTTTCTGAAACAAGGGCGCGACAGCGGGCAGTGCATTGTCTTCTCGAGCCACATTCTCGAAGAAGTGCGTGCACTGTCCGACAACATCGTGATTGTTGCCAAAGGAGCAGTGATCGCGGATGGAACGCCCGAAGCCGTATGCCGAAAGGCTGGTACAGCCTCGCTGGAGGAGGCATTTGTGAGATTGACAGCTACACAGGAGGCCGCCGCATGTTAGAACACGTTCTCGTTATCGCGCAAAAGGAACTACTCGACAGCGTCCGCGACGTCCGCTCGCTGCTCTCCTCACTTTTGTACTGCCTGATGGGACCGGGTGTCGTGTTCATGGTCTCCCTGACGATGAACGACAAGTCCGCCATCGCAGCTGAGCGATCTGTGTTGATCGGTATGATGTCCGTGTTCACGCTGGTGTCAGCCTTCGTCGGCGGAATGAATGTCGGCATGGATGTACTTGCAGGTGAGCGGGAACGCCGCTCCTTACTCCCTCTCTTGATGAATGCCGTGGCGCGGCGGGATGTCCTGCTCGGAAAATGGATCGCTGTCAGCTGCTTCTCTGCAGCCGGAGTGATTATCACCCTGGCAGGGTTTGTCGTGGTGTTTGCTGCAGCTGGCTTTGAGGGCAGCGGAAACCCGGCGTATTTTATACTGCTGCCCGCCTTCGGGCTGGTTCCGCTCGCGTTGCTGGCGGCTGCTCTTGAGTTGTGTCTTTCCGCGGTCTGCAGGACCGTCAAAGAAGCTCACACGTATCTTTCCATGCTGGCCTTCGTTCCCATGGCTTGTGGAATGCTTCTCGTCTTCAATCGAAACGCCGCATACGGATGGGCTCACTTCCTGCCCGTCGCCGGACAGCAGTGGCAACTGGAACGCTGGGCGCGCGGCGGTGACATACCGCTGCTCCAGGCACTTGTTCTCTTTGTCTCGACCTCCATACTCGCCATATGTGCGCTGTCATTAACGGCGAATCTGATGAAGCGTGATGACGTCATTTACGGCAGTTGACAGCGTGCCGGACGAGGTCGGGTCTGTCCATGCGCGCGCCGCACTGGAGCAGCGCTTTGAACGGATCCTCGCCTCCAACAGGTTTGCACTTGCGCGACTGGCCGGCGGCTACACCGATTCCGCCAGCGATCGGGACGACCTTCTGCAGGACATCGCAATGAGTATCTGGCAGGCACTGCCTGGCTTCCGCGGAGAATGCTCGGAGCGTACCTTTGTCTTCCGGATCGCGCACAACCGGGCGATTACATATTTGACACGAAATCGCTCCCGGCTCGCCATGCCAGATGAGCCCGAGCTCGCCGACAATGGGCTGAATCCGGAAGCGGCCCTCGTACTGGAGGAGCGTGGAAACCGGCTGGCACGCGCGGACCGCGCACTCCCCATCCCATATCGTCAGGTTGTCCTGCTGACGCTGGAAGAAATGGAGTACAACGAGATAGCACTGGTTCTGGGCATATCGGAGAGTAACGTAGGTGTTCGCCTGAGCCGCGCCCGGCAGATGCTGCGCAGGATCATGGAAGGCCAAAAATGAGCGTTGATACCGAACTGGATACGTGGCGCCGGGAATGGCAGTCCGAAAAGGGAGCCATGCCAGACCTCAGCGCCAAAGTGCGAAGTCACTCGCGTTTTATGTGGGCCATGCTCGCGGCGGAAGTTCTGCTTACTGTCCTGATGGCTGGCACAACAACCGCATGGGCCATACGATCGCCCGAACCCGACGTGATCGTGTTTGCCGGGGCAGTTTGGCTCTTCATAGCAGTTGCGTGGACGTTTGCATTGAGGAATCGCAGAGGTTGCTGGGCTCCTGCGGCCCTGAACGCCTTAGCTTATCTGGATATCTCAATCCGCCGTTGCCATCGGGGAATAGCTGCCGCAAAGTTCGCCGTCGTTTTTGGCTGCTGCGAACTCCTGTTTTGTGTGTCGTGGGTATACAGGCGCAAATCGACTCTGTCTCCGTTGTCGCCTCTTGCGTTCCTGACCTCCCCACCGATGATTGTCGTCTGGATCTGTACTGCTGCCTTTGCGGTCTTTGTGATCTGGTACTACCGTAGAAAACAGGCAGAGCTCACGTGTTTGCTCAAGCTGCAGCAAGCTCTGGGTGGCCAGCTTCGATGGCTTGTATGACGATCTCGCTGATCAATACGAAGTCCTGCTTCGCGTAAGACCGATTGTCACTCGGAAGATCTCGGGAGCTTGCGTCGAAGTCCTTTCATAATGCGCTCGCTTAATGTACCGAACGGCTGGTCGGTAGTGAGATAGGTCCACGTTGCTCCGCGCTCAAACTTCTCTTCATTAGGAAAGCGAAACTGGCCCTCCCGGATTTCGGCGGTCCTGAACGCTTCTGCAATCTCCTCGTCCAGACGACGATGGAAATCGGCATAGATCTCCCGCACTCCGGTGAGGAACTCGTAGAGCGGATCGCGACCTCCCCACGAAACCCAGTGAACACCCGCCCTTAACTCGGCGACATTCGCCAGATAATCGGCCCAGAGATCGTCGATAACTGC
>JACMLA010000122.1 GCA_014379815.1 Bryobacteraceae bacterium
TCACGAGAACCCCGGCAAGCCGGCGTACCATGCGCCAGATGAAGTGTGAGCCCTCAAACCGGACCAGGATCAGATCGCCTTCCTGTTCCACTACAGCCGACTCGATGACCACGATGGTAGATTCGTCAGGCCGCGCCGGATCCTTTGCACCAAAGCAAACAAAATCGTGTCGCCCCGCAATCATCAGGGCCGCCGCTTGCATCTTCGCGACGTCCAGCGATTCCCGAACCCACCAGACATAGCGTTTGGAAAACGCCATCTTGCGCGTAGCAATCTGGTACACATAACTGCGCGACACCGCATCGTGGCGCGCATGGAAGCGATTCGAAACAAGCCCTGCTTCCAGAACCACTATGTCCGCCGGAAGTCGCAGGTTTAACTCACGAAGCAGTACATGGATTTCCGGAGGTCGCTTTGTTTCGCAGCGCAGATGTACCACCTGCGCTGCTGCATGAACACCAGCGTCGGTTCGTCCGGAACCTTGCATTTCCACACCAGTACCAAAGACCTCTTCGGCGGCAAGGCGCAGCTCACCCATGACAGTCCGGGCGTTCTTTTGCTCTTGCCACCCGCTATACCGGGTACCGTCGTACTCCAGCGTTAGCTTCCACGACTTCAACAGAGCCGGCGTCTACTGTTCTCCGCGCTGCTGGCGCACATAGGCCGCCGTGCCCCAGAGAAATTGCTGGATAAATGGTGCCCCGTTGTTCAACAGATTGTCCCGAGTCATGTAGTCGTTCACTACTTCCGGGTGAACACCGACGTTCTCCAGGATGCCCGTGTAAGGATAGCCATCGCGAAGCACCGGCGTGTTTCGGACCTGAAGACCAATGGTCATTCCAGTGAAACCTTCCGAGTAAGGACCGGCCGAAAATCCGGTGTTTGTTCCGCCAGCCGCGTTCGTCCGGTACCCATACAGGACACCTCGCCTGTTCTCCTGAAACATTCCAGGAACTGAGTCTCCGGTCGAAGTCGAGAACTCGTCAATCAACATCAGGATGGGCTTTGTGTACGCTATGCTCTGGCCCGCCGCATCACGCGCTGTATCGCGCAACAGATTCGAAGTGCAAATCGGAACAGGCGCAGTGACGCCCCGGTTGGTCCGGTAAGCTTCCCGCACTGCCTGATATAGCTTCTCGAGTTGCTCTATAACCTCAGGAGCGGCCCCGGACGCTTTGGCGTTGATTACGGAGTTGTAAAAACCTATGACCCGAAACCACTCTGCCCGCAACGCAAACCCGGTTGCCTGGAAAGGTGTCGGGCTAAGACGGGTCATGATCGATTCCCCAAAACAAAGGAACCCGCCGGTGTTGCGCATCTGGTCGATAATCAGCCCGTCCGTATTGGCCTGGAAATACGCGATCTCCGCATCCAGTTGTTGCAAAGCAAGAGGCTGGGATGGCGGCGAGTAGTTCGGGATCCGGAGAAAGCCGAAGGTGAGATTGTCGTGCCGAAATGTGCCGGAGTAGAAGAAATCTGAAGCACCACCTCCGAGCCGCCTCGTAAAGGCGAATGACGTCAATCCATTCACAAACACTGGGTTCCGGGCACCGTAGTTCAGCAGGCCATATTCCAGCTGTGCACCGGTGACACCTGAGAAACGCAGGTTCTCCAGCTCAGCCTCGTACGAAGGAACCGCCGCGCGTGGGGCCGCGCCAGCCAATTTTGGCGAGGGCACAGGACCAACCTCCAGCGGAACACCAGTTTTCGTCCATCGAATCGTATAGGTCTCGTCGGCTCCGCTTTGACGGCGAATCAGAACCGACGCACTCTCTCCCAACATACTGGCGTAGGGCATCAGACCCTGCGGACGAGTCACCAGCCGCGCTGCTGTTATGCGCATCGTCGCTCTGGGATTGCCTTGTACCCCGTACTTGGCAAACTGGGACAGCAGTTGCTCCACCGGTACTCCATCGATGGAAACCAGTTCATCACCAACAACAAACGGATACCTGGCCAGCGGCAAAAGCGTCCGGTTCACTGTCTCGATTAGGACCTTGCCGTCATAGATGTCCACTCCAAATCCCAGCCTGGCAACAAAGTCTGACGGAAGCTGGAAAGAAGCATGCGTGTCCTGGAACTGGGCGACATAGTCCACGCAGATGTCATAAAAGTCGAGGTCCGTCGTAGTTGCCGCAACCCTCGCCAGCCATGGCCGGATCGCTAAACCATCCACCTGCAGAAACTCTTTCTTCCACTCCAGAGGGGCGTAGTACGTCGCAAACAGATTCGCCAGGTAGCGGAAGTCTGTCTCTTTCTGCTGTGGCGTCAGGTTCTGGGCGGCAGCCGAAGCAGCCAGCAAACACATCGTCGCAATCAACTTCTTCACTGGGCTGCTCCCCTGTTCACAGACTGAATCCAGTTCACCATCGCTTCGCTAAACGCACTCACGTACGGTCGGAAGTTTTGTAACAGGTTCTGCCGGGTCATAATGTCGTACTCAATATCGGGCCGGACGCCAACATTCTCCACGTACGGCGATACCGGATAAGGTCCAGATTCAGCCCGTTCCGAAGCCCGCACCATTAGCGACTCCGTTACCGATACAAAACCCTGCGAAAAACTCCCGGCATCGTAACCCGCGACATTGCCACCCGCCCCCATCGTGCGGTACCCAAACAAGGGTCCGCGACCGCTATCCTGGATCACGGCTGCAAAGGCATCGCCGCCCGACGCGGAGAATTCATCTATCAACACCATCAGAGGCTTGCTGAAGGAAAGCAGATTGCCCCGAACGTCCCGCACAGGCTGAATCTCCAGCGACAGACCGGCTAGCGGAACCGGCGTTGTCATGCCGCGATTCGCCCGGTTGGCCTCGCGCATTGCGTTCAAAATCAGATCGAACTGAGCAATGATCTCCGAAGGCGCTCCCTGCGCAATAGCGGACTCTCTCGCACTGGAGTAAGCAAAAATCCAGGCTGAGGTGGCCCGAACCGAAAATCCCAGAGTCCGAAAAGGATAGTGATGCAAAAGGCTCAACAGCGTCTGCGTGTAAGCCACAGAACCACCCGGATTCCTCGCCTGGTCGATGATCAGCCCGTCGGTGTTCTCCTGCATGTACGTCACCTCGCGGAGGAACTGGTTCACCGCCGAAATCTGATCCGCTGGAGCGTAGCTGGGGATTCGGATCAACCCAATACGATATCCGCCGGCCGGGTATGTCCCTGAAAAGAAGAATTCCGATGGCAGCCGGCCCAGTCTCTGCACAAACGTGCCGGGAAGGCCGCGCAGGTACACCGGGTTCACA
>JACMLA010000123.1 GCA_014379815.1 Bryobacteraceae bacterium
CCTGGCCAACGCGCTGCTTTTTATGTACCTGGCCCTTAGGCCGCCTGATATCGCTCAGGTTCATTTGTCTGTACCTTCTTCCAGATCTTCAATCCGGTGCTCATGAGATTCGGCGATGCGGGCCAGGGCGCTAATCGACTGTACTGTTTCGGCCAGTAACCCACGGACGTCAGTCATCTCGCGGCTATGCTGCTCTTCATGCAGGCGCTGCGAAGCGAGAAGCATCTCAACAGACTGTGCGAGCGCCTCATGACGCTCAGTAAGTCTCTCAATACGCTCGTCAATCGACATGCAGTGCCCCCATGTTTATCCACACTTGCCAGATCTAGTCGACAATCCGCAGCAAATGCGGAACCTTCGCTACCATACCGCGGAACGAAGGATTATCCGGTCTCACCACAACCTGGTTCATACGCTTCAGGCCGAGGGCACGAACAATGATCTTGTGCTTCTCAGGCGTACAGATCGGGCTCTTCACCAGTTTAATCCTGATCATTAAATCCGACATTAGGTCCCTCTTACAGCTTGTCGGGAGCCACGCCGCGGAGTTCCGCAACGCCCTCGACCGACCGCAGTTGCTCCAGCGCATTGATCGTTGCTTTCACCGCATTGTGAGGGTTCCGGCTTCCGATGTTTTTCGTCAGGATGTTCGAGATTCCGACCGCCTGAATCACCGCCCGTACCGGACCGCCGGCAATTACACCCTTACCCGCCGGAGCCGGTTTCAGCAGCACCTGACCCGCACCGAAGCGTCCCAGCACCGCGTGTTTGATGGTTGTTTCGAGAACATTGATCTTGCGCAGATTCTTCTTTGCTGCCTCAATGCCCTTCTTGATCGCCGATGGTACTTCCTTCGCCTTACCCGTGCCGTATCCTACAACCCTGGCTGCCGGATCTCCCACCACCACAAGCGCCGAAAAGCTCATGTTTTTACCGCCCTTGACCACCTTGGTCACGCGGTTGATGCTCACCACCTGCTCTTTCAGCTGCAGGTTCGAAGCATCCACTTTTTTCACGCTGTTGATTGGCATCGTTGCTAAAACTCCAGTCCGCCTTCGCGTGCCGCATCGGCAAGCGCTTTGATTCGTCCGTGGTACAGGTAGCCGCCACGGTCGAATACAACCGAGGCTATACCCTTTTCTTTGGCGCGCTCCGCCACCAGCCGGCCAATCTCTTTGGCACCTGCGAGGTTTCCGCCGTTAAACGACACGTCCTTTTCATTCGATGAGGCCGCGGCAAGGGTCCTGCCAGCTGTATCGTCAATCACCTGCGCATAGATGTGCTTCACCGAACGGAACACCGCCAGACGCGGACGCTCCGGAGTCCCACTGAGCTTTTTACGGATACGACGGTGAATCCGGAGGCGGATGATTTTCTTATTGATCTGTGGCATCTGCTTTTACTTGCTCCCCTTGCCACCGGTACCGGACTTCCCGACCTTCTTGCGAAGAACCTCGCCCGTGTAGCGTACGCCTTTGTTCTTGTACGGATCGGGCGGACGCAGCGAACGCATATGCGCCGCTACCTGGCCCAGCATCTGCCTGTCGTAACCGCTGAGTACGATGTGCGTCTGCTTGTCGACCTTCATCTCAACCCCGGCAGGCAGCAGAAACTCGATCTGGTGGGAATAGCCAAGCGTGAAAATGGCTACCGTTCCTTTCAGATCCACTTTGTACCCAATGCCGACGATATCGAGTTCGCGGACGAACCCGGCAGAGACACCGGTGACAGCGTTGGACGCCAGAGCACGGGTTAAACCGTGCGCGGCCGCGTACGAATCGTTTTCGCGCAGAACGTTCAGTATGCTGTCATTCTGCTCAAAACGGACGCCCGGCGGAATCGGAACCGACAGCTTGCCTTTCGGTCCTTCTACACGCAGTTCCGCTCCGATCGTGAGCTTCACGTTCGGGGGAACGGGAATGGGCTTTTTACCTATTCGGGACATGGTTCCTGTTCTCCGGACCTTTTACCAGATCTGACAAATCAACTCGCCGCCCACGTTTTCTTTCCGGGCGGCCCGGCCAGTCATCAGACCCCGGGGAGTCGTCAGTATATTGATACCCAAACCACCCAGAACGCGGGGAATCTCCCTCGAACTGACATAGACCCGGCACCCGGGGCGCGAGACACGCTGTATTTTCGAGATCGCCGGCTGGTTGGTCGTCGTGTACTTCAGATACAGACGGATGGTCCTCTGCGTGCCTTCCTCAGCCATTTTGTAGTTGAGAATGTAACCCTCTTCCCGAAGGATCCGGGCCAGTTCCATCTTGATTTTCGACGCTGGAACGTCCACCTTTTGGTGGCGGGCTATCAGCGCATTCCGCACCCGCGTCAGCATGTCCGCTATTGGATCCGATGGTGTCATGACAGGCTTACTTGTTCTCCTTGCATCAGCCCCGGTTTCCTCACTCTGCACCGGGTATCGGAGCTTTTGAACTCCGACGGCGGCACTCCCGTGTGGACCGGAAGGTACTGCTTACCAGCTCGACTTAACTACGCCGGGTATCTCGCCCGAAAGGGCCAGCTTTCGGAAGCAGATCCGGCACAACATGAACTTACCGATGTAGCCCCGTGGACGTCCACACAGCTGACAACGGTTCCGGTGACGGACACCGAGAATCGGAGTCTTATTCTTCTTTGCGGCCGCGAGTCTGTTATCCCGCGCAATCTTTGCTGTAGTCGCCATGTAATCCTTAAACCGCGCGGGCCTCGGGACGCGAACCCGTGAACGGCATACCTAAATGCTTCAGCAGAGCCAGCCCCTCGGCATCGGTGCGAGCCGTGGTCTGAATCGTGATATTCATTCCCTTGGTTTTATCGACCTTGTTATAGTCAATCTCCGGGAAGATCAGCTGATCTTTAATGCCCAGAGTATAGTTGCCGCGTCCATCGAAGGATTTCGGGTTCACACCCCGGAAATCCCGGACACGGGGTAATGCCACTGTCAGCAGACGATCGAGAAACTCGTACATGCGGTCACCACGTAAGGTGACCATGCAGCCGATCGACATACCTTCGCGCAGTTTGAAAGCAGCGATGGACTTCTTCGCCTTGGTTGTCACCGGTCTCTGACCTGTAATCGTGCCCAGTTCCTGCACGGCGGCATCAATGAGCTTCTGGTTTCCGGTAGCCTCGCCCATGCCGACGTTGATCGACACTTTCTCGAGTTTAGGAACCGCCATCACGTTCTTGTAGGAAAAGTCTTTCACCAGCGCCGGGACAACAACGGTCAGGTAGTGCTCCCGGAGCCTTGCGTTTGCTGCCATTACTTCAGCTCCTCACCCGTCTTGCGCGCAACACGGACGCGACGGCCACCGTCGACGACTTTAATTCCGATGCGTGTTGGGATTCCGCCAGGGGTCATCACCATGACGTTCGAGTGATGAATCGTCGCTTCCTTTTCGGCGATGCCGCCTTTAATCTGTTTTGCCGGGTTGGGACGCGTATGACGTTTCATCATCATCACGCCTTCTACCAGGATCCGGCCAGTGCCGCGGTTGACTTCCAGAACACGACCGGTCTTTCCCTTGTCGCGACCGGCAATGACCTTGACCATGTCGTTCTTCTTCAAACGAATCTTTACCGGCTCGGCCGGTTCACGCTTTCCGGGCATAGCTGCTTAGATAACCTCCGGAGCCAGCGACACAATCTTCATAAATCTCTTATCGCGCAGCTCCCGCGCGACTGGTCCAAACACACGAGTGCCAACCGGCTCGCCCAGATCGTTCACCAGAACCGCCGCATTGGAATCGAACCGGATATAAGTGCCGTCCCGGCGACGCGTTTCCTTACGCATCCGCACGATCACACACTTCACGACTTTGCCCTTCTTGATTGTGGAATCCGGAGCGGCTTCCTTAACCGCCGCAGTGACGATGTCGCCAAGGCCGGCCCGAAGACCCTTGTCGCCGCCGCGCGGAAGGATCGCTGATAAACGGCGCGCGCCGCTGTTATCAGCTACCTCCAGAATCGTTCTCATCCCAACCATAACGTTTCCCCTTTATGGAGTCTTGCGCTCACTCCGCCCAGCGCGTGACACGCCGCACCTGCTTGCTTCTTTTTCGCTTACTTCTTTTTCGCTTTCTTCTTCGCGGCGCGCGTAACAGCCGCACGGGCCGGTGCCGCAATGTCCAGCGCCGAAGGTTCGACCGTTACCTGCACCGCGCGGCGTACAATGTCGCCCAGAATCCAGCGCTTCAGCTTACTCATCGGACGATGCTCCAGAATCCGGACTACATCGCCGGTCTTAGCGGTTTCGAGCTCATCGTGAGCGTAGAATTTCTTCTTCTTGGTAACGATTCGCTTGTACATCGGGTGCGGAACCCGGCGGGTGACCACAACCACGATGGTCTTGGTCATTTTTGTCGAAACGACTTCGCCCACTTTCTCGTTCTTGCGTACATCCGGCCTCGCCGGAAGTTCCGCGCCCGGAACCTGTGCCTGCTGCGAATCTGACATTGGCCTACTTCACCGCTCCTTTGAGTTCGCGTTCCCGGAGAACACCCAGCATCCTGGCACGGTCGCGCTTCAGTCCGCGGTACTTGTTGATGCCCTCGGTTTGCCCCATGCCGAGTTGAAACCGCAAACGAAACAGCGTCTCCTCCTGCTCGGTAAGCTGCTTCTTCAGATCGGCTGTGTCGATCTCACGAATCTTCTCCGCCAGCATATCCCTAGACCACTCCTTCAGAATCTCGTGTAATCAGCTTGGTCGGGAGTGGCAGTTTGGACGCCGCAAGACGCATCGCCTCGGTGGCAACTTCCACCGTGACACCTTCCATCTCGAACAGGATCTTGCCCGGACGGATCACGCACACCCATTCTTCCGGAGCACCCTTACCTTTACCCATTCGGGTTTCAGCAGGCTTTTTGGTAATCGGCTTGTCCGGGAATAACCGGATCCACACTTTGCCACCGCGCTTGATATAACGCGTCATCGCAATACGGGCCGCTTCGATCTGACGCGAGGTAATCCAGCCGCACTCCATTGCTTTCAGCCCGAAGTCGCCAAAAGACAGCGTGGAACCTCTCCAGGCTTTGCCTTTCATGCGACCCCGCTGCTGCTTGCGGTACTTAACCTTTTTGGGCATCAACATGGCGTTTGTTCTCCTTTATATGCCCTGAACCCTACTCTTTAGGACCGTCGGACGGCTTCTCATCCGACCCCGCATCCGAACCGGCATCCGCACCGTTATCCGAACCACGAGCCTCATTCCGAGGCTGATCCGCACCCGCCTGGTTCCCGGTCGCCGCAGCATCCGGCTGGGAAGAACCAGCAGCCGGAACCTCAGAGGCCGTAACCTCAGAGGCCGGAACAAGAGCTTCTGAAACACCAGCCGGAGCATCTGCCACAGGTGCACTGCTACGGGCTTCCTGTTTCCAGCTTGGCTGCGATTGCGGGGACGCCAGCGGCGGCAAAATTGGACCGCCCGGACGCTGTACCGGTTCCTGCAAAGGTTGAGTCACACCGGCCGTGTCGGCACTGCTTTCCGTACCTGCCGCAGGTGGCTGCACGCCGGCAGGCTGCTGTTGCGGGCGCTGATACCCCCCGCCCTGATAACTTCCACCGTAGTTTCCGGCGCCCTGATAACCACCCGGACGAGGTCCGCGAGGCCCACGGTCTCCAGCAGCACCGCCACCAGGACCGCCGGCACCCCCGGGTCCGCCACCGACACGGTCACCGGGACGCGGGCTGCGATCCATGCGGGGTCCGCGATCGGCTCCCCCGCGATCTCCTCGGTCGTTGCGGTCGCGCCGCCTGGGTTCAGGATCCCGTCCCAGCAATCCGGCCCGGCGAACGTCGCCGAGCACTTCGCCCTTATAGATCCAGCACTTGACGCCAATCGCCCCGTAAGTCGTACGGGCTTCGGCAAATCCGTAGTCGATATCCGCACGCAACGTATGCAGCGGCAGCTGACCTTGCAAATACCACTCAGAACGCGCGATCTCCGCGCCATTCAAGCGGCCCGATACCCGTACCTTAATGCCCTTGCAGCCAAACCGGAGCGCACTGTCCACCGCTTTGCGCATCGCGCGCCGGAACGCTACGCGCTTTTCCAGCTGCAGCGCGATCGATTCCGCCACCAGCTGGGCGTCCAGCTCAGGCTTGTGCACTTCCTGAATATCGATGAAGACTTCGCGGTTCGTCTTGCGTGCCAGATCGCCCTTGAGCTTTTCGATCTCCGCGCCCTTCCGGCCGATGACGATGCCCGGACGGGAGGTCCGGATCGTGATCCGGAGCTTGTTACCTGGACGGTCCACCTCAATCGAGCTCACGCCAGCCGATTTCAGCCGGTTCGCCAGCGCTTTCTTCAGCTCCAGATCTTCCAGCAGGAGCTTCGCATAATCCTGCTTGGCAAACCAGCGCGAGCGCCAAGTCTTGGTGATGCCCAGTCGAAAACCGTACGGATGTACCTTCTGACCCATTCTGAATTAGTCCTTCTGCTTTACAGCGACAACAATATGCGCGATGCGTCGCTGATACCGATAAGCACGGCCCATCGGAGCCGGCCGGATCCGTTTCATACGCGGGCCTTCATTCACATACGCTTCGCTCACATACAGCCGGTCCACGTCGACTTCATTCGACTTGTTTTCGGCATTGGCGATCGCCGACCGCAACACCTTCTCCACCGTTGGCGCAATCCGCTTATTGGTGGAGCGCAGGACCGTGATCGCCTGACCTGCCTGCAGTCCCCGTATCAGGTCCACAACGAGCCGCGCCTTTTGAGGCGACACCCGGATATATCTGGCTTCCGCGCGTGCTTCCATGTTCGTCGCCCCTTACTTGCCTGACTTCTCGTTCTTGGCCACGTGGCCCTTGAACGTCCGCGTGGGGGAGAACTCGCCCAGCTTGTGGCCAACCATGTTCTCCGTCACATACACCGGAATAAACTTCCTGCCGTTGTGAACCGCAATCGTATGTCCGATAAAGTCGGGCAGAATCGTCGAGCGGCGTGACCACGTCCGGATCACTTTCTTTTCGTTGCGCTCATTCATGCCGACAATCTTGTCCATCACGTGATAGTCGACGAACGGCCCTTTGGATACCGAGCGACCCATAGTCCCCTACCTCTTCTTCGCTTTGCGGCTGACGATGAACTTATCGGTCCGCTTGTTGTTGCGTGTCTTGAACCCACGCGTCGGAACACCCCAGGGTGTCACCGGGTGACGTCCACCCGAGGTACGGCCTTCGCCACCACCATGCGGGTGGTCGACCGGATTCATCGTGACACCACGGTTGTGGGGCCGTTTGCCCATCCAGACCTTGCGGCCTGCCTTACCGAGGCTGACATTCTCGTGTTCGACATTGCCGACCTGCCCGACAGTGGCCATGCATTCGACGCGTACGCGGCGGGTTTCCCCCGAAGGCAGCTTCAGCAAAGCATACTCTGCCTCACGTGATACCAGTTGCACCTGCGCACCGGCCGAGCGGGCCATCTGTCCACCCTTACCCGGCTTCAACTCCACGTTATGCACCACCGTGCCAGGAGGGATGTTCTTCAATGGAAGAGCGTTGCCAACCAGAATGTCGGCTTCCGGCCCGGAACTCACCATGCGGCCAACTTCAAGACCCAGCGGGGCGAGAATATACCGCTTCTCCCCGTCGACATAATGAAGCAGTGCAATCCGCGCACTCCGGTTCGGATCGTATTCAATGGCGGCTACCTTTGCCGGAACGCCGGATTTGTCGCGCTTAAAATCCACGATCCGGATCGTCTGCTTGTGGCCGCCGCCGATGAAGCGGCTGGTTACGTGACCGGAGCTGTTCCGGCCCCCGCTTCTCTTCCTGCCCAGCGTTAGCGACTTCTCCGGCGCCTTTCTGCTCAGGTCCGAACGATCCAGCGTCGTGGTAAAACGCCGGGTCGGAGTAGTCGGACGATACGATTTAACTGGCATCAGTTTCTTCCATGGCGTTTGTCATCTTTCGCCTTCTTACAGCTCGGTGTACTCCGGCATTTTCTCGCCATCTTTCAGGCGGACATATGCCTTTTTCCAGTCCGGACGATAGCCTGCGAACTTGCCCCGGCGCCGCAGTTTTCCCAGATTATTGACCGTCGTAACACCAGCCACTTTTACCTTAAAAAGCTTCTGCACCGCGCTCCGGATATCGGTCTTGGTGGCTCCTGTGGCTACTTCAAAACACAGGGTGGCTTCGGTTTCCTTCTTGCCCACCGCTTTTTCAGTAACGATCGGCCGTCTAATTACCTCGAAGATATTCATCTGGCTATCAGAGCCTCCGACAATTTTTTTGCCGCGGCTTCGGTGAGCACCACGTGCTGATGATTCAGCAGGTCGTAAACATTCACGTCGCGCGTAGGCACCAGCTTGGCACCCTCAATATTCCGAGAACTCAGCACAACCTTGCGATCCAGCTCCCCGGCCGCCCCTTCGTTGTCCTTCACCGGCAGATCCACCAGCAGGACCTTGCGGTGAATCTCGAGCGCCTGGAGAGCCACAACCATACCTTTCGTTTTGTGATCCGGCAGGTCAAAAGCGCGAACCACCTTCAGTTCGCCGTCGCGGAGCTTGGCCGACAGAGCGGAACGTAAAGCTCCAATTTGCATCTTGCGTGGCAGATGATACGCGTAAGACCTTGGCTCCGGACCGTGCGTCGTGGCACCGTGCCGCCAGAGTGGCGAACGGATCGAACCCATTCGTGCGCGGCCCGTACCCTTCTGTTTCCACAATTTCTTACCGGATCCGGCTACTTCCCAGCGCCGTTTCGTCTTCGCCGTACCACTGCGAAGCCCAGCGCGATACCAGCGGACCGCTTCGTACAGCAGGTTCTTGTTGACTTCGGCGCCGAATACTTCGTCGGAGAGTTCCAGCGATCCCACGACCTGGTTCCGCAAATCGAGAACATTGACAACAGGCATTACCGCTTAGCCCTCCGAACCATCACATACGCACCATTAGGGCCCGGGACCGCACCCTTGATCATGATGGTATTTTCGTCCGCATCCACCTGAACGACTTCCAGGTTCCGCACCGTTACCTGGTCGGTACCCATGTGGCCGGCCGCACGCATACCCGGGAATACACGGGAAGGAAAGCTCGACGCACCGATCGAACCAGGGGCACGGTGAAACATCGAACCATGGCTGCCCTCGCCACCCCGGAAATGATGCCGCTTGACGACACCGGCAAATCCCCGACCTTTACTCACGCCAGTCACGTCGACTTTGTCGTTGGGCTTGAACTCGTCAGCCAGGATGCGGTCGCCAGCCTTGAAGTCCGCATCACCCTGCCGGAGTTTGAACTCAGATAAGAATTTCGCGCCATCCACGCCAGCCTTCTTCAAATGACCGGTAAGTGGCTTATTCAGCCGCTGAGGCTTGACGTACTCGACCAGGCCTACCTGGATGGCGTCGTACCCGTCCCTGGTCGGCGTCTTGCGCTGGGTGACCACACAGGGGCCCGCCTTCAGGACAGTCACCGGCACTACCTGTCCGTCCGGACGAAATACCTGCGTCATTCCGATTTTTTTGCCTAGTATTCCTGGGCTCATCTTTTCACTCCGCACTCCGGGGCGATTACCCTGCAAGGGTCGCCTACTTGCCGCCCTTAGGGCCAAAAGCCTTAATTTCCACGTCGACGCCAGCCGGAAGGTCCAGCTTCATGAGGGCGTCCACCGTGTCCTGCGTCGGCTCGAGAATATCGAGCAGACGTTTATGCGTCCGGATCTCAAACTGCTCCCGCGACTTCTTGTCCACGTGAGGCGAACGAAGAACCGTGTAGCGGTTGCGCACCGTCGGCAGAGGGATCGGCCCCGCAATCTGCGCACCGGTTCGCTTAGCGGTGTCCACAATCTCCGTAGTCGACTGGTCCAGAATTCTGTGGTCGTATGCTTTCAATCGAATACGGATACGTTCTCTCAACATGAGCTTTCTTTCCTAGTTTCCTCTTACTCGAGGATTTCCGACACCGTACCGGCGCCGACAGTCCGGCCACCTTCACGGATCGCGAACCGCAATCCCTTATCCATGGCAACCGGCGTAATCA
>JACMLA010000124.1 GCA_014379815.1 Bryobacteraceae bacterium
GAGCGGATGCTGAAGCTACACGCCGACCTCACGGGCGCCAAGTCGCCTGAGGCGCAGACCCATCTCCAGCGCGACATCGCCGCCACCGACCGGGCCATCGACCAGCTCGTCTATCAACTTTACGGCCTCACCGCTGAGGAAATCGCCCTCGTCGAAGCCGCCACCGCCCCAATAGTTGTCAGTCCAACCAGCCGGGAGGACTAAATCATGACAGCACCTGCGCCGATCATCCGGCTGCCTTCTACGGTCTACGATGATTCCGTCGGGTCTCTAATTGTCCAATTGATCGAGGCGGAGAAGAGCGGCGCCGGTCATCTGCTCCTAGATTTTCAGGACGTGCGATTCTATGTTCCGGCCGCTCTTACGTTTCTGCTGGGTACAGTCAGTCGCTGGAAGGCCTGCGGAAGAAAGGTGGAATTCAGCCACCTCGATAGCTGCCCCTGCCTGAGCTATCTGCAGCGCATGGACTTTCTCGCGCTCAGTGACCTGCCACTGCCAGAGGAATTCCGCCGACACGACTCCAGCGGCCGGTTTGTGCCACTTTGCCGGGTTGATGCCAGTCTGCGCGGGAGGGTGGATAAGGTTTGCTCGGAACTCGCGGGTTGCGTTTTCCCCGACCTAACCGCGAGCGACGATCCGGAAACGGCCGGCCCGTTCGATATGCTGCAATACGCTGCTTCCGAACTGATCAACAATGTTATCCAACACGCCAAGGGCACCGGCTTCGTCGCTGCACAGGTTTACCCGAAAAGCGGGTTTATCCGGCTGGCCGTGGCTGATGTCGGAATGGGAATTCGGGGAAGCTTCGAAGAGACCCAGCCTGAATTTTGGGATCCGAAAATGTCTCATTTGGATGCCATTCGCACCGCCCTGCAGCCGAAAGTATCATCGAAGACCCATCTGCCTGTCGCATGGGGGGAGCCGATTAACGCTGGGGTAGGGCTTTCCATGCTCAAGGAAGTCGCCCGGCACGCCGATGGATTGTTTACCTTGATCAGCGGCGACGGTTTCTATCAGCATAACCATCACGAGAAGCGCAGTTTACCTTCTGAATTGACCCTGCCCCAGACATGCCCGGGAACCCTCTGTGCCCTTCAGATATCCAAACAAAAACTCGGAAATCTTCAGCAAATCCTGCAAGATGCCAAAAAAGGGATAGGTTTGATCCAGCCCGAGCACCGCTTCGACAATCTCTTCAAATGAGCAAAGACCTCAAGTTAGCCGACACCTTCGGTTCCTTCCTCGCAGAAGGAGCCTTGGCTGCCGCCTATCGCTTGGAGCACATCGAACCGTTCTTCCACGCTTACGGCGAACTCGTCTTGGATTTCACCGGAGTCAGGAACATCAACAGCTCCTTTGCCAACGCTCTCATCGTCCCCCTGTTCGAGCTGCATGGTGATGAGGCGCTCAAGAAACTGCGCTTCCACGGCTGCAACGCCGTCGTGCGAGTCATGATTGAAAGCGCCCTGACCCTGGGCGTTGAACGCATTCAGAAGTCTGGCAAGAGGGCACTGGCCTGAAATCGTCAGTTGGAGTTTGCTGGGTATGCTGCGTTCACCCGAAACCAAGTCCGCCTCTTATTTGCCCGCCAGTATTGCTTTCCGCACCCGCCAGCGCTGGCCGGTGTTGACGATGAAGCTTACACCGCCGTCGGCGCGACGATCATTGATACGGCCGATGAAGTCTTCCGGCAGGC
>JACMLA010000125.1 GCA_014379815.1 Bryobacteraceae bacterium
CGCGGGCGATTTGCCGCCGTAAAGAGGCTGAATGGTGGGCTGCTGAATGGAAGCGGTTCCATCAGGTGCCGTTGCGTCGCCCCAGCTCTCGAGGTAGTGAGCAGCGGGTATCTGCCACTTTGCCAGCTTTGCCGTTTCGTCTTCCTCAGGTGCAAGGTAGACCACGTTCGCTACCTTCTTCAGGTTCTCGCTAAAGTTTAGATCCGCAGGCGCGGTGTAAGCCGGGTTGTATCCAACGATAAGAAGCGTTGATACGCTACCAGCCGCCATTTCGCCCGAAAGCTGCTTCAGAGCGCTGAGCTGGCTGGTAGGTTGTTCAGAGGTTCGGGTGAGGTACGTAACGACCGTACCGACATTGCCCAGAGCCTGGTTGATCTGATGGACAACAGCGTGAACCCCTTCCGGCTGACGGGGTCCGCAAACGACAACCGAACGACCCCGGCTCGCCAGCAGGTCCTTTGCGATTGCGGCAACTGCCTTGTCGGAATTGGGACTTTGCCCGACCACTTTAAGAGGACTGCCCGAACTCTGCACGGCTGCGAGCAGCGCGTTAGCGTAGCCCGCGATGTCGGAAGACCGGGCACGAAACCGGTGATCGGCGGCAGCGCCAGTGACCGAGTATTGACTTTCGACCGCATAGAGACGATTCATCGTCGTCGCGGCACCGTCGCCGGCCATCCGGCCCTTTACGTATTCTTTAACGGGCAGAACTGTAGAACTGTCGAGTCCAAGAAAATCGCTGTCCAGCGCAACGATCACAGACGCTTGATCGAAGTGAACCCGCGTCACGGCAGGCAGCGCCGTCTCGTTGGTCTGCACCGCGTTGTATTCGACCCAGCGGGCTGCAGGGAAACGCGTCAGAGCCTGCTTGCGGACAGCTGCGAGTGAGGGCGAATGGATATGTTCGCTGAGTATGCGTAAACCGGAGCCACTGCCCAGCTGCCCCTGTATCCCGTTTGCCCACGCGACGAATTTCGTCCAGTCCGAATTGTTGCCATCCTGTTTGTAGGCGATGGCGCGGTCCGGGTCGTACATCTGGAGGATAGAAGCCTGATGGAACGCGCGTGCTTTGCCGAGGCTCCACGGGTGACTTGGGTTGCCTTCGATTTTGGTGGGACGTCCGTCGTTGACCTCGATCATCAGGCCTTGCGCGGATCCGCCCAGCGACATGGCGGTGTTGTAGTAAGCAGGACGCCCAGGGATGTAGTTCTCGACACCACGGGCGTTGGGCAGAATGTGATCGACAGGGCGGCGGCAGGCAGTTAACCCGGCCAGGCCAAATGACGCGGCCATGACCTTCATCACGTTCCGTCTGGTGGGCTCCTGGATCAGGTCTTCACCGGTGGAGGGAAACTCACGATTCACCCACGACTGAAACTCCGATGTCTGGTACAGCTGGTCGAGCGACTGCCAGTATTTCCTTCCGGTCAGTTTCCTGGAGATCTGGATCATCTATGGCATCCTGAGCAATTCTGAGGTGGGTTGATCCCGCGGGCCTGAATGATCTCGCGCCCGATTTCGGCAGGGTCGCGGTCCGGAACCCAGGCAAGGTTGGTCACTTGATCGACAGGGCGGATGTTGGGAGCCGGGTTCCGGTGACAGTCCAGACACCAGGCCATGTTCAGCGGCTCAACCTGTTTGACCTCCACCATCTGATCGATCCGTCCGTGACAACTGACGCAACTGACGCCCGCAGTCACGTGCGACTGATGATTGAAGTAGACATAGTCCGCCAGCTTGTGAACCTTGACCCAGGGAATCGATTCGCCGGTCTGGTAGCTGTCGCGCACTTTGGTCAAACGGGGGCTGTTGGATTTCACCTGGTGATGACAGTTCATGCACACTTCGGTCTGCGGTACAGCTGCGTAAGCGGCTTTAGTGACCGTGTAATGGCAGTAGTAGCAATCCATGCCCAGCTCGCCTGCATGCAGTTTGTGACTGTAAGCGACAGGCTGTACCGGGGTGTACCCGGTCTTCAGATTATCCGGCCACGTAATATAGAGCCCGGTTGCTACGCCGCCTAAAGTGAGAAATCCTATCAACAGCGCACCGATTCGAACATATTGATCGGTCGATTTTGGAAAAAGTAGAGCCATACGAGCCAGTGTTGTTCGTGCTATTGTATCGGTTTCGCCAATCGCCCGGGTAGATCCCATGCTCGGGAAAAACCTGCCCGCCACACAATACTTTTTCTATCATATATGCAAACATTCCGCAAGGAGCGGAATAATTCTTGTTTGACAGGAATTCTCTCAAGGCAACGACCGTATAGCATTGATGACGAGCCAGAAATACCTGAGGTCGGAATAGTGATGGTCATTCTGAATTTTTGGGCGTCCACTTAACTCATGATCGAAGTAAAGGCTGCGATGGTTTCGGGCGATTCTAAAAAGCCGCAATCCCTGCCTCCGGCTTCTATGGTGGTCTTTTTTACCTTTCACGCCTTCGTGACCCTGCCAGCCCTGGCCGTGTTGCCTCTGCGTGTTCCAGGTTTTCTGAGGATGACTACAGGTCAGTGGCTACCTCTTTTAGCGGTGATCGCCGCGGCAGAGGCAACACACAGCAGGACACTGGTCCGCCTGATCCTGCCTCAACCTCAGCTCCGGTGGCATCCCGCATTCGCTACTGGTAATTGGCTGGCAAGCCTGGCGGCTGCGATGCTTTTCATGTTTCCGCCTGGTCCAGCCTCTGCGCCGGTTGGTATTTGCAGCGTGCTTGCACTCGCGTTAAGCGTCGATATCATTGGCGCAATATGGTTGCTGTTGCTCGCCAACAGGGGTGTCGTGTCTGACTGGAGTCGCACGGGAGTGGTCCTTGGAACTCTTGCAGGTTTGATCGGGTTCACAGTCCAGGAGATGGCCTGTCCTGACTTGCGGGTGCAACACCAGCTTGTTAGTCACCTTTGCTACGTTGCTCTGACCGCCGGTTTGGGTTGGGTTCTGGGCTCGGTAGCGGATGGGACGCGAAGCGTTTGAAATCGTCGACCCGAGCGGCAAGCCCCGCAGGGGCAGCCTGGGCAAAAGAACCGGCCCCGGTTGCCATACCCAGAGGTCTGGGCAAACGCTTTGGCGATTTACGAATCCGGCCGAAGCTGATTTTGCTGCACAACCTGTTTTTCCTGTCGCTCGCGTGCGCGGTTTATTTCACACTCATCCCGCCCTTCGAACGTCGTGTTGCCGCGGCCCGAACAATTGAAATCAGTTTAATTACCGAGATTTTTTCAGGAGACCGCCCGCCTGCTCGTCTGCCCCACATTGGCGAGTATCGGTACACAGAAGGCACAGCGGGACAGACTGGGCTTGGCGAAGAGATTCAGGATTGGCTGGACCGGAATCCCGGACTCGTTACCACCCGGGATGACGTCTTGTATCGGAAGGATCCCCGCACGGGACTCTACCGCCGTTTAACTTTGCCCACGACCGTTTACGACGAAGTAACTGACCGCGCGCGCAACACCCTCTTCGTTGTGCTTGCCCTGATGTACGTTTTTGCTGTAGCGGTGCTCGAGCTTGTGATCATGCCTGCGTACGTCTATGGACCGATCCGCCTGATGCTGGACGCAGACCGGGCGACCCGCGAAGGGGAACGGAACAGCGAGTTGATTCCGCCTGAGTACATCACTGACGACGAAATCGGTCAGATCATGCAATCGCGCAATGAGACCGTACAGGAGCTACGCAAACAGGAAGATGAACTTGGACAGGCTCTGGCGCATGTGGAGGCACAGGACCGTCTGGCCAGTCTGGGCCTTTTGAGCGCCAGCGTTGCACACGAGATGAACACGCCCCTGGCGGTGCTCCACGGATCGGTTGAGAAGCTGCTGGAAACACCGTGTGATGCCCACACCCGGGAGCGTTTGCAAAGGATGCTGCGCGTGACACAACGTCTGAGAACCATCAGCGAAGGCCTGGTGGACTTCGCCCGCGTTCGCAAGGTGGAAATGGGACGCGTTGCCTTACAGCCTCTGATTGAAGAAGCATGGAGCCTGGTCAGCATTGACGACAAAGCGGGCCAGGTTCAGTTTGCGAACGCAGTAACTCCCGATGCGGTAGTAGTCGGAAATGGAGACCGACTGGTGCAGGTATTCGTCAACCTGCTCCGGAATTCGCTCCAGTCCGTGGCCGCGAATGGCCGCATCGATGTGCGATGCCGGAGAGCGGATCGGGAAGGGAACAGATGGATAGCCGCGGTGGTGGAGGATGACGGCCCCGGCATTCCAAAAGACGTTTTACCGAATCTCTTCGACGCCTTCGTATCCAGCCGTCTGGACTCCCAGGGAACAGGCCTGGGTCTAACTGTAGCGGCGGGTATTGTGCAGCAGCACGAAGGACAGATTCATGCCTCGAACCGGCCCAGCGGAGGGGCGCGTCTGGAGGTGCTGCTGCGGTCGGCAGATTGAGCGTCTATAGGTCTTCAACTGTGCAGAAATCCCGGACTCTGACAAACCACTCGTGCCCATCGTCAAGCCATGCGGGACACCAGTCGCAACCAGAGGGTACGGTGTCGAATAGCACGTGGCTTCCGGGAGGGAGCCTGCGTGTCAGCGACGCTCTGGTGATATCAGGATGTCGCCGCGCCACTGTCA
>JACMLA010000013.1 GCA_014379815.1 Bryobacteraceae bacterium
AGCTAGTGCCACGCCAATCAGAAACATGTTTGATGTGTTCATAATTCAACCTTTTTCCTTTCGCGTGTGCTTTATTTGCCTTCGCAATCCCGTCGGGGAGGGCAGCCGGTCCGACCTTGCGAATGTTTTCAAAAATTCAACGGCCCGATGCTTTCTGCTCGTCCGGTGTAAAACGGCCTTGATCTGTGGACGACGGAACGGGCACGACAAGAAACAGCAACCCAATCGCGATGGCGACGAGAATGCCAGCGCGGGCGAAAACGACCGGGTTGAAACTGCCCCATGGTCTGGCCCCTGTCCGACGATTCTGTCCGGATCAATCTCTCCGACTAAACACACGTGGCACGCACATGGCCAACAGCGCGAAGCGGGCTATTCAACTTACGTGATACCAGTGCGGTATTCGCAGCAGCCCGCTTCTGCGCCAAATAACTCAGCTTACGCGTGATTCAGCGCTGGGCCGGGCTACGGGCGAGGTTGAATGCGTGATAACAAAGCGCACCCTGCTGGCGGCACTCGTGCACAACTCATGGTGCGAAAAGCATGACCCCAGGACTGCTTCGCGAAATTGCTACTGTCCGGTTGTCAGCACAAAGACGGAATGATAATAACTGAACAGAAAGCCATATCCACGGACACTGACTCCCCTCTGCACTCTTTTCTTCACCCCAGATCTATCGCGGTGGTGGGTGCAAGTGACGCGGTCGGCAAAGCAGGACACACCATCATGGTGAATCTCTTTGCAGCTTCGTTTCCAGGCGAAATTTACCCGGTCAATGCCGGAAGGAACCAGATTATGGGGCGAAAGGCCTACCCTTCCCTTTCCTCCCTGCCGGAAACCCCTGAGCTGGTAGTCATTGCTACGCCCGCTGCGACCGTACCTCACATCGTCGACGAGTGCGCGGACCTCGGCATTCCGGCTGTTCTGATCATCTCGGCAGGCTTCCGCGAATCAGGCCCTGAGGGCGAGTATCTCGAACAGGAGATACGGGATGTCGTCCAGCGCTCCCCCACGCGAATTATAGGGCCGAACTGCCTTGGTGTGATGAGCCCTGCGGGACGGGTGAATGCGACTTTTGCTGCGTCCATGGCCCTGCCGGGCGAGGTAGCGTTTCTCAGCCAGAGCGGAGCGTTGTGCACGGCCGTGCTCGACTGGAGCCTGAGTGAAAACGTCGGCTTCAGCGCCCTGATCTCTCTTGGATCCATGCTCGATGTGGGTTGGCCCGACGCGCTCCGCTACTTCGGCGAGGACCCCGCCACCAAATGCATTGTGATGTACATGGAAACGGTTGGCGATGCGCGGGCGTTCATCACCGCCGCCAGAGAAGTGGCAATAAGGAAACCGATCGTCGTAATCAAAGCAGGACGCAGCGATGCGGCAGCCAGAGCCACCATGTCCCACACCGGATCGCTGGCCGGCAGTGACGCTGTCCTGGACGCCGCTTTCCGCCGCTGCGGCATTCTTCGGGTGCGTTCCATTGCCGATGTGTTCTATATGGCGGAAGTACTCGGCAAGCAGCCACGTCCCAACGGACCCCGCCTCACTATAGTCACTAATGCAGGCGGACCCGGCGTCCTCGCGACCGATGCCATCGCCGACTATGAAGGGGTGCTGACGGAGCTGTCTCCCTCGACATTAACAGCGCTTGACGATATCCTCCCACCGCACTGGAGCCATGGAAACCCTATCGACGTGCTTGGTGATGCGACCGCAGAGCGTTACGCGAAGGCAATGAGCATCGCTCTCGCGGACCCGAACACGGATGGACTTCTCGTGATTCTCACGCCGCAAGGCATGACTGCTCCCTCCGACATTGCCCGTTCTGTCTCCAGTCTCCGTCACCCGGCGAAGCCAGTGCTGGCAAGTTTCATGGGAGGAGGCAGCGTCACAGAGGCAGTGGGCATTCTGAACAGGCATGGAATTCCCTCGCTGCCGTACCCGGACTCAGCCGCCCGCATCTTTGAATACATGTGGCAGTACAGTCGAAATCTGCGATCTCTTTACGAGACCCCTGTGCTCGATGAAGAGGGCCTCGGTCCCATCTCTCCTATTGCTGGCGCCATCATCGCGCAGGCACTCGAGAGCGACAGAACTGTCCTCAGCGAAGCCGAATCGAAGCAGATTCTGGAAGCTTATCGCATCCCGGTAGTGGAGACTTTCGTCGCCCCGGACGAAGAATCGGCCGTGACGGCAGCCGACCGAATCGGGTTCCCCGTGGTACTGAAGCTGCACTCTCACACCATCACTCACAAAACCGACGTAGGCGGTGTGATCCTTAACATCACGTCCGGAATCGGGGTTCGCGAGGCTTTCCGCGCGATCCGAAACTCCGTTGAACAGAAAGCCGGACCTGGGCATTTTCAGGGTGTCTCCGTTCAGCGAATGCGAGCGCGGGGCTACGAACTAATCCTCGGCAGCAGCCTCGATCCGCAGTTCGGACCAGTCCTGCTGTTCGGTCTTGGCGGCGAGTTGGTTGAAGTGTTCAAAGATCGCGCTCTTGGCCTGCCGCCTTTGAACAACATCCTCGCCCGGCGCATGATGGAACGGACCAGAATCTACGCCGCACTCCATGGTGTCAGGGGGCGGAAGGCAGCCGACCTGGCGTTGCTGGAGCAAATCCTTGTCAGGTTCAGCCGGCTAGTGGTGGAAAACCCACGTATCAAAGAAGTCGACATCAAT
>JACMLA010000126.1 GCA_014379815.1 Bryobacteraceae bacterium
CGCGCAATCACCATCTGCGCAATCCGGTCCCCTTTGGCGACAGCATATGGCTCGCGGCCGCAATTCAAAACAATTACCCGCAGTTCTCCGCGGTATCCGGGATCAATGGTGGCCGGAGCATTAGGCAGGATCAAAGCGTGCCGAAGCGCCAGCCCGCTTCGCATTCGCAACTGGGCTTCAAAGCCCGAAGGGAGAGCAATCGCGAGCCCTGTGGGAACTGCCTGCGGCAAACCGGGCTCAAGCACCAGATCCACCACAGATCGCAGATCCATGCCGGCGTCTTCCCCAGGCCCGTGCGCATACTGCGGGATCACAGCATCGGGATGCAGCCGCTGAATCGGTATGATCATGCAAAATTGATGTTAAGCCCCGATGCCCGACAACCCTCGCCGTGTCCTCACGGTAGCGCCCCTTCCTCCGGAAAAAATTGCTTACGCGCTGGCCCGCTACAGCCGATCTCCTGACTCCATCCAGGATTCGCTGGAATGGGTACGCACGCACGACTCTTCGAAGTTTCTCGAGAGCTTCTACTTCCAATATGGCCACGCGTCTATCGCTGACCTTGGCCACCTCGTACTCTGCTTCGAGGGCATATCCGAACTGGCGGCCACAGAAATCGAGGATGAGCAACTTTGGGATGGCCAGGCCCGGTCCTCGCGATATCAGGATTTCAGTAAGTCCGGCTTCATCACGCCGCCTGGGCTCTCGCCCGAACAAGCGACCGTGTATCGTCTTGCCGCCGATGACCTCCTCGAGGCATATCGCGCCATCCATGGTGGGATGACCGCGTACCTCACCGAGCAACTGCCGAGGCCTGGGGATATGAAGCCCGACGCGTACTCGCGAAACATCATTGCGCGAGCCTATGACGTCGCCAGATACTGCCTGTTCCTTGGCATTCCAACCGGCGTCGGACAAGTGGTGAGCATTCGAACTCTGGAGCGCCAGATTCGCCGGATGCGTGCTTCGGAGTACTTGGAACTGGCGGAACTTGGCCTGGAAACTGCCCTTGCGTGTACTCTTCCTCCGGCTTGCGGTTTGGATGACAGCAGTACTGAGCCTCTGGCACCAACCCTCGCGAAGTACACAGAGCCCGAGAGCCACCCTCCTGCATCACGTCGCGATCTTGCCACGTGGGCGGAGCAGAATCTCCCTCCTGCAGAGCGGACGGCTACTACCAAACTTGTAGACCTTATCGCACCAGCCGACCGTGTAGCCGACATTGCCGCTACGTTGCTTTATCCCGTGACTACCAGGCCGTTCCGGGAACTCTACAACCTCGTGGTTACGTGGAGCCGCACCCGGCAGATGGAAGTTATCGAGACCGCCTTGCAATCACGCACCAGACGGGATGAACTTCTTCGGGAGTTCCGCACCGCCACGTATGCGTTCGACTTTGTGATCGACATCGGTGCCTGGCGTGACCTGCATCGCCACCGGCGGTGTCAGCAGTTCCGTCAAGCGTTTACCGCAGACCTCGGCTTCGCGACGCCAGACGTGCTGCAAGTCGCCGGTCTGGAGTCCGTTTACATAGAGGTCCTGGAAAAAACGGCAGCAGCTATCCAATCGCTCCCCAAATTCGCTTCCGACTATCTCATTCCATTCGGAATGCGCTCCCGCTTCTTGTTTCGAATGGATTTCGCGGAAGCGGAATACATCATTCGGCTTCGCTCCGGGGTGAAAGGGCACTTCAGCTATCGCGAGATTGCCTGGGAGATGAAAGAGGAGCTTAGCCGCGTCGAACCAGAGCTAAGTTTCCTGCTGGAAGCGACCCCGCCGTCGGTAGAAGATCCCCTAAAACGGTAATTATTTCCCAATGTATTTGCTATTCTGATTGCCAAATTGTTGTAAGAAGTGGGTTTACCAGTTTGGCAGAGTTCTTGCAGCTACTCTTCCGGGGCGTAGCAATACACAGCGCCCAAACATTGAGCCGCGACCGAACGAAGTGGGCGGCCAGCCAATTCTGGAGGATTACGAAAATGCAAAACTGGAAAACAATTACTGCTGCAACTTGCCTGGGCCTGCTGAGCATGACCGGCGCAATGGCGGATCAGTGGAACAAAAAGACATACCTTACGGTCAACGAACCCGTTCAAGTACCTGGTAAGGTACTGCAGCCCGGCCGTTATGTGATGCGTTTGCTCGACTCCCCGTCGAACCGCCACATTGTACAAATCTTCAACGAGCGTGAAGACCAGCTCCAAACCACAGTTCTGGCCATCCCGAACTATCGTCTCCAGCCCACCGGTAAGACGGAGTTCCAATGGTGGGAAACTCCGGCAGGTCAGCCAAAGGCGATGCGCGCCTGGTTTTACCCTGGTGACAACTTTGGTCAGGAATTCGCCTATCCGAAAACCGAAGCAGTTGCTATCGCCGCTTCAGCCACGGAAAATGTTCCTACCACCTTTGCCCAGACCGAGACTGAGTTGACAACAGCCCGCGTCGCCACGATCGACAAAGCCGGTACCGAGATGGAACTGGATCGCCAGACCTACAATCAGCCTACACAGGTTGCTCAGAACACCGCCCCAACCCCGGCTCCCGAAGCAGCACCTGAGCCAACGCCTGCTCCGCAGCAGGAAATGGCCCGTCCCGCCAGCCTTCCCCGCACTGCGGGTGAGATGCCTATATTCGGATTAGCTGGAATCCTTGCCCTTGGCGCCGGTGCAGCAGTTCGCGCAATCGCGAGCCGCCGGTAACCGCTTAGCTAACAACACGTCATAGTAGAAGAAGGCGCCCGGACCCCGAGGTACCGGGCGCCCTTGTATTGGGAAGGTGATAACCATGTCAAGATCCGCTGCACTAGCATTTGCCGCGACCTGCGTGGTTTTTGCAGGTTCAGCCGTTCTCACGGCCTGGCAGGAACCTCCTCAGGCAACACCGGAAACAACCCTTCAGCTTCCAGCAAACACTACCCTGCCTCCCCCTCCTATGGATGACAGGGACTTCAAGGTTTCCAGTGAAGTCGAACTGGTTCTCCTTGACGTCTCTGTGAAAGGACCGGACGGAGGCTTCGTTACCGGACTCACCAAAGAAAACTTTAAGGTTTTTGACAACAAGGCGCAGCAACCAATTCGCGTCTTCGCAGCTCAGGACGCCCCGGTTACAGTTGGGCTGGTTGTCGATAACAGCGGAAGCGTGCGCCCAAAGAAACCAGATATCGTGACTGCCGCCCTTACTTTTGTCACCCAAAGCAATCCTAACGACGAAGTCTTTGTAGTCAACTTCAACGACCATGTGAAGATGGGGCTGCCCGAGGGCACCGATTTCACAGGGAACCGGCAGTTGCTTCGGAACGCCCTGCTCATGAATCCTGCTCAGGGCCGCACGGCTCTGTATGACGCCCTTAAGATGGCGATCAATCATCTGGACAAGGGTCGGCTCGATAAGAAGACTCTGGTTCTGGTGAGCGACGGTGGCGATAATGCCAGTGAAATGGACAAGAGCGAACTCATGAAAGCCGCTGAGCAGTCGCTCGCCACGATCTACACTGTTGGTATCTTCGCTGCGGACGATAAGGATAAGAACCCCGGATTTCTTCGGTCGCTCGCCGGACTGACGGGAGGCGAAGCCTTCATACCGGAAAATCCAGGTCATCTTGTAGGCGTGTGCGAAAAGATAGCGCGCGACATCCGTAACCGGTATACCCTCGGCTTCGTTCCTACAGCTGGGCCTCAAGACATGAAGCCTCATTCTGTACGTGTTTTCGCACAAACTGCTGAGGGGAAAAAACTCGAGGTGCGAACGCGGACCCACTACATACCGAAGCTACGAACTGCGCGCGCTAAGAGCGTCGCCCGATGACTTCCCTCTCTCGGACTCGCATCTGGCACTGGCTGGAAGCCCTTTTGCTTGTCACGGCCCTGATCTGTCTCGGTTGGTTTGGCTACAACTGGATCGCGTCCGAAGCCGGGCAACTACAAAGCGATCAGGAACTGGAAACCGCGCGTGCGAGGCCGCAGGAAGATCCTTCTCAGGCTGCGCCTGTAAACCTGCCTAAAGGTGCAAGCATCGGTCGTATTGAGATTCCCAGACTCAGAATTGCATCGGTAGTACGTCAGGGCGTGGATGACGCAACGCTCCGACGGGCTGTAGGCCACGTGCCTTTCACCGCCATGCCCGGGCAGAGTGGAAACGTCGGTCTAGCCGCACACAGGGACACCCATTTTCGCAACTTGCGTGATGTGCAGGAGGGCGATCTTATCCGGATCGTCACCCCCGCCCGCACTTGGGAGTACGTGGTCGATTCCACGAAGATCGTCAACCCAAACAACGTCGAGGTTCTCGACCCGACTCCGGATCCCGCCTTGACGCTGGTAACGTGTTACCCCTTCAACTTCATAGGTCACGCTCCCAAGCGCTTCATTGTCCGAGCTGTCCAAAAGGACTCTGAGCTCCAGACAGGGCGCTCCTGAGGCGCTGCCAGCTCCTTTTGCGAGCTTTAGAACAAACGCCAAAAGGAATCGCGTGGAGTGGCCATCTTGAATCCCCGGTACCCGAGACAAACCGGGTAGAGCAACACCAGCACGGCCACCCACACGATATAAGTCTGCTCGAGCGTGGCGGCCTCGCGGAAAACAGGAACGCGCATGCGGCCAGAACGTAAAAGTGCACGAGGTAAAAGAACAAAGGCGTCTGGCCGAAAACGATGAGTGGCGATCGCTCGGACTTCACGCTCTGTGGCAGGCGAATTAGCAGGGCGAGCAGCAACAGATCGATACCAAGCGACATCGCCCAGAAGACCAGCGACGGTGGGTACTTCACGTTGTTCAGGAACTCAATCCAGCCGGAGTCCCGCGGCAAGCGGATGTTGCCCCAGCCCCCGGCCGCACGGAGGGCGATCCCGGC
>JACMLA010000014.1 GCA_014379815.1 Bryobacteraceae bacterium
GATGCATTTTCCCAGTACGTTTCCAGCCTTCTGCAAGATGACGAAAAGTGCAAGGCACTGGGACGGGAAGCCCGGGCTACCGCGGAGCGCGCCTACGGGTGGGACGCGATCGCAGTGCGCCAGGCCGAACTTTTTAACTCCCTCATCAGATCGTGATGCCGATCTGCCAAAGCCCGTAGCCGACAGCCTGCCGCAGAAACAAACGCTTCTCTTTCCAGTCGCTCAGTTCATCGCGTCGTGGCGAACCGTACACGTTCATGCCTCGGAACTCCAGCATCTTTTTTGCCCGAAAGATGTGGTACGCGTCACTGACCAGAATGCAGGAATGCATGTTCATACGGCGCATGATCTCGGCCGCGATCGCCGTACTCTGCCAGGTACTCTCTCCCTCTGATTCGACCAGTATTGCTTCCGACGGCACACCCTGGCGTACCAGATAGTTGCGGGCGACTTCTCCTTCGGTATACACCGGATCACCACCTGCCCCACCGGTGGTCAGAATCCGGGGTGCCAGCTTTCGCCGCCAAAGTGTAAGAGCGTGATCGATGCGGGCCTTGAGTACAGGGGAAGGCTTGCCCCTATATTCAGCCGCACCCATGATGACGATCACGTCTGCCTCCCGCGCTTCATCGAGCGTGGATTGCTGCTGAATCTGAACGGCAATCACGCTCAGATACAACACAACGACGAGACACGGAATAAGCAGAATGCGCCAGAGAAGCCTCAACATGTGCGCTATGATTCGGACTGCTGCCTACTCAGCATACGATGCTTCCTCGCCGGACATTTTCATCGGCGGAAACCCGGCTCACGAGTTCCAAAAATCCACTGCTGCGTGAGATCCGCAGAGCTGTTGAACGAGGCTCACTCACTTCGGACGGTCTTTGCGTGGCTGAAGGTTTCCACTTACTGGAAGAAGCTCAGCGGAGCCCTTGCGCGATTGAATTGGTTGTGTTTGCTGACTCGGTGGCAGACCGGATTGCTACTGAGTCCTTCCAGAATACGATCCGTGTACCTGACGAAGTGCTGGCATCCATCGCCGGTACTGAGAACACTCAGGGCGTGATAGCGCTCGTTCGGATCGCAGAACATGGGACTGCGCAGATGTTTTTCGGTAACGCACTTGTGCTGGTATTGGACGGTATCCAGGATCCCGGTAACGCGGGTACCCTGATTCGGACCGCTGAAGCATTTGGTGTTACGGGCATCATGATGTCCAGGGGCTCGGTTAGCGTTTGGAACCCCAAGGTGGTTCGTGCCTCTTCGGGTTCGGTGTTCCGGATGCCACTATGGCATAGCCCGGACCCATCAGATATACCAATGGAACGTGTCCAGAAGATTGTGGCCATCCCTGGCAATGGCGCAGTTCCGGCATCTGTCGATTTCACACGAGCGACCGTTATCGTGGTCGGAAGCGAAGCGCGTGGTGTGAGCGACGCGTGGTGTGAGGGAGCAACTTACGTCACCATTCCGACGCGCAATGTTGAGTCTTTGAACGCCGCTATAGCGGGAAGCATAGTTCTATACGAAGCCCTCCGTCAGAGAGTCGCGTGAGCCTCTTCCAGGACACACCTCTGTTCGGTGCGCCGGATGTGGCTCGTCCTCTGGCGGAGAGAATGCGCCCGGAAACTCTGGACGAATACGCGGGGCAAACGCATCTGCTCGGCCCTGGCAAGCCGCTCCGCACTCAGATGGAACGGGACGGGCTGTCGTCCATGATCCTCTGGGGTCCGCCGGGCGTGGGAAAGACCACGCTGGCCCGCTTAGTCGCCAAATACACAAAGGCTGACTTTGTGCCCTTCAGCGCTGTGCTGGGAGGCATGAAGGAGATTAAGGCCGTGATGGCCGATGCCGAGCGCAGTCGCCGCGCGGGACGGCGAACTCTCGTATTCGTAGACGAAATTCATCGCTTCAATAAGGCACAGCAGGATGCGTTCCTGCCGTATGTCGAGAAGGGTGACATCACACTCATCGGTGCAACAACGGAGAATCCTGCTTTTGAAGTAATAGCTGCGCTGCTCTCCAGAGCCCGTGTGTATCGCCTTTCGGCGCTCTCGGTCGCCGAGGTTGTCGACATGCTGCGCAGGGCTTTGGCAGACCCTGTCCGGGGGTTAGGAGATAAACACCTTGAAGCTACGCAGGAAGTTCTTGAACAGATTGCAGTTTACTCCAGCGGCGATGGCCGGTCTGCGCTCAACGTGCTGGAACTGTTGGCAGGTACGCTGATGGCGAACGCCGCGATCACAGAAGAGCACCTTACCAATACTTTAGGTCGTAAAACTCTGCTTTATGACAAAAATGGTGAAGAACATTTTAATTTGATCTCGGCACTTCACAAATCCGTTCGATCCAGCGATGTTGACGCCGCGCTCTACTGGCTCGGGAGAATGCTGGAGGCGGGTGAAGACCGGATGTATCTCGCGCGCAGACTAATGCGCATGGCCATCGAAGATGTTGGCCTCGCTGATCCGCGGGCCCTCGAGCAGGCCGTCGCGGTAAAGGAATGCGTCCACTTTCTCGGCATCCCGGAGGGCGACCAAGCCCTTGCGCAGCTTACTATTTACCTGGCAGTCGCACCTAAGTCGGATGCAGCGTACCGCGCTCTATCCGCTGTTTCTGAAGAGATTCAGAAGGGCCTGTCGTATCCGGTTCCCATGCAGCTTCGGAATGCGCCGGTGCGCGCCATGAAGGATTGGGGTTATGGAGCAGGTTATCAGCATGCCCACCAGTTCGCCGACGCCATTCCGGGAATGGAGTGTTTGCCTCCCGAACTCGGGGACACAGTCTTTTATGATCCTGGAGCGAACGGTGTGGAGGAAAGAATAAGCCTAAGGCTGAGGAGTATAAGGCAGCGGCGTGCCGAGCAGAAAGAAAAATCCGGCAATAGCCCAGCCGCGTCAGGTGCAGATGTTACCCTCTGAAATTCCACCCCGCCAGGGGTTTCGTCTGATTGAGAAAAATAGCAATTCCAGTACACTAGACGTAGGTGATGAGCACCGTGGGTA
>JACMLA010000127.1 GCA_014379815.1 Bryobacteraceae bacterium
AGGTAACAACCGGGTAGTTGCCCCGGTCGACCGCCGCAACCACGACGCGGGTAGTCCCAAAATCTATGCCGATCCGCATACCTTAAGGATACCGTCCGGCCCCCCTCCAAACATTTTTTGAAGTTTACGTGCAACATGGTGGAATAGGGGGTTAATATTGGGAGCGGAGACGAGCGTTATTTTGAAGATCTGTATCCTCGCCAGCAGCAGTTCCGGCAACTGCACTTTTATCGGGAATGGGCACACGCGCATTCTGATCGATGCAGGCATCAGCGGCCGGGAAATCTGCGCACGCCTGCGAGCGATAGGAGAAACTCCTGAAGCGCTGGACGCGGTACTGGTTTCGCACGAGCATGGCGACCATGTGGGAGGCCTGCTACCGATTCTGCGCAAATCCAACGCCCTGGTTTGCATGACCAGGCTCACTGCGGCGACTATCGATTGGGGACGGTATATTCCGAGGCTGCACAGCTTCTATGCAGGTGAGCGTTTTCAGATAGGTGACATTCAGGTCGAGTCCTTCACGATCCCGCATGACGCCGCCGATCCGGTCGGGTTCTGCTTTCGTGTGGAGGGTATCCGCGTGGCAGTGGTCACGGATCTGGGCTACATGCCCGAGTCGGTCCGCTTCCATCTGCGCAACACGGATTTTCTGATGCTGGAATCGAATCACGATCTGGAGATGCTGAGGGTGGGCCCGTACCCCTGGCCTGTCAAGCAACGTGTGATGAGCCGCCACGGACATCTGTCTAACTCGATGGTGTCGGATTTTATTCTTGACGGGATGGACAATTGTGTCCGGACGCTGGCGCTGACACATCTCAGCGAGTCTAATAATCATCCCTGTATAGCGGATATGTCTGCCTCGAAAGCGCTGCGCCGCCGCGGGCATGCGGCCAGTCTCGTGATTGCTGAGCCAGGAATCCAGTCGCAGGTGTGGCAATACTGATCGCCGCTTTTGAGAAAGACGCGCAAAACGGAGTGCGACGCGAGTTTGTTCCTCCCTGGATTGGTGGTGCGCGCCGCACCCTTTGCGCTTTTGAGGACTACTTCAGGTAATGATCAGCAGATATACGCGCCCTGAGATGGGCCGCATCTGGACCGAAGACAACAAATATGCCAAATGGCTTGACGTAGAACTGGCTGCATCGGAAGTACTAGCCGAGTCTGGTGAGGTACCAGTTGAAGCGGCAAGATTGCTCCGTCAGCACGCCCGCACAGACGCCGTCCGAATCGCCCAAATCGAGAGCGAAGTTCGTCACGACGTGATCGCGTTTACAACTTGCGTGTCCGAGTCGATGGCTGCCGCTGGCGCGGCCGATGCTTCACGATGGCTGCATTTTGGACTCACTTCGAACGACGTCGTTGATACGGCGCAGGCATTGCTGATCCGGGAATCGTCGGTGGTTCTGCGCGCAGGCCTGGACGAACTGATGACGGTTCTGCGCTCAAGAGCGTTCGAATTTCGAGACACTGTGCAGATTGGGCGTACCCACGGAGTGCACGCAGAGCCTTACACATTCGGATTGAAGATTGCGCTGTGGTACGACGAAGGCCGACGGGCTATCGCTCGCTTTGAGGCAGCGGCTGAAGATATAAGAGTCGGCAAGACCTCCGGTGCGGTGGGCACCTTCGCGCATCTGGGGCCGGAGCAGGAGGAGCGAATCTGCGCGAAGCTCGGCCTGAAGGCAGCTCCGATTTCATCGCAAGTGCTTTCACGCGACCTCCACGCCGCCTACATAGCGGCTCTGGCACTAATCGCCGCGTTGTGTGAGAAGATCGCGCTCGAGATCCGTCACCTGCAGCGAACTGAGGTGCGCGAAGCCGAGGAACCATTCGGCAGTTCGCAGAAAGGATCGTCGGCGATGCCACACAAACGCAATCCGATCACGTGCGAACAGATTTGCGGCCTCGCCAGAGTGGTGCGCTCGAACGTCCAGGCTGCTTACGAGAACGTCGCCCTGTGGCATGAGCGCGACATCTCCCACTCTTCGGTGGAGCGTGTAATTTTCCCCGATTCCTGTATGCTGACCGATTATCTGATTTCGAAAACGATCTGGGTACTTCGCGGGATGCGCGTTTACCCGGAGCGTATGCTGCAGAATCTGGAGTCGACGCGCGGCCTGGTCTTCTCTGGACAGGTACTCCTCGACCTGGCAGGAGCGGGGGTACTGCGGGAGGAAGCGTACCGAATTGTACAGCATCACGCTATGCACTCGTGGGAAACCGGCGGGGATTTTCGGGCTGCGATCGGCGATGATGAAAAGATAAAATCATGGCTAAAACCGCCTCAACTGGCTGAAAGTTTTTCTCTTGAGCGGCAGTTGCGCAATGTCGGCAAAATCTTTGACCGGGTATTTGGGTTAAATATCTGACAGTTTCCAGCCGCAGAATTGTATTTCAATCCTGGTCGTTTGCGCTTACACTGAAGCTGCAAGATGAGCTTTGGTGTTCTTGAACTCGCGCGTGTACTGATTGTAGATGATGATCCTGCTTCACGTATTACACTGCAGACCCTGTTATCGGCAGGCGGGTACAGGGTAGATTCCGCAGCGACGGCCGCCGAGGCTGTC
>JACMLA010000128.1 GCA_014379815.1 Bryobacteraceae bacterium
CGGAGCGGCTGAAGCTCCAGTTCAAGGCCGAGGCCTTCAACTTCACCAATACGCCCCGCTTCGGCAACCCCGCGTCCAACGTCAGCAGCATGACCGTCAACGCGGCCACCGGAGCGATCGCGAACGCTAATAACTTTATGGCGATCACCAGCGCCAGCGATGAGCGCAAGTTCCGCTTTGGCCTTCGCTTGTCTTTCTGACGACCGCCTGAGGCAGCCTCAATATCTGGCAGGAGTGAGCAAAGCGCCTGGACCCCTTAACGAACTCCGAATCCGCAGAAAAGTGCTGAGGAGTTGATCAGGCGCTCTGCCCGCCTAAATTATGAAGTTGCATGAGCCTTGCGAAAATACACTTAATTGACACGGAGGTGTTACTTGGCAAGTGGTACACTCGCCTCCATGCTCCAACTCAGCAAGCTCGGTCTTTATACGACTTCCCGGCGAGTGTTCTTCGGGATGTTTTTGGTCCTCGTCGCGAATCTCACACCAGTAGCCCGCGCGGCTTCTATAAACATTCTGCCTATCCGGGTCTGCGATGACGCTGGATTGATGTGCGGAAACGATGCAGGCGAACTCTTCCTCGCTGAGACCAATAAGATCTGGGCACAGGCCGGCCTCACGTTCAACTACCTTCCTTTTACCAGCATCAACTCAACTGCATTCTTGAACCTCGACGACCAGGCGGAGGTGGACTTGTTCTTCAATACGGCTCCCGGAGGCGCCGCCAACCCTCTTACCATCAGCATGTGGTTCGTCGGAAGCATATTCGATGCCTTCGGTGAGGCAAATGCCATCCCGGGAAACAAGGTTGTCATCGACCAGCTGGTCTTCACCGTAGGCCGTCTGGACACTATCGCGCATGAGGTGGGCCACCTTCTCGGCTTGCAGCACGACGATCCTGGTGTCGAAACCGATTTCCTGATGAGATCCGGTGATGATCGCATCACCCCGACTACGATCGACGACATCACTCCCGATGGCGCGGCGCTCGACAAGCTCACAGCCGCTCAGATTGCCACCGCGCTGGCGGACCCTAAGGTCTTGACGGCCGTTCCCGAACCTGCGACTTTTGCGACCATGCTGTGTGGTCTTGGAGTGCTGGGTCTCGTATTTCGTCGTAGAAAGGCTTCGCGTGTCTAGCAGACTTCCCGCTCCTCTGGTGAGCGGGTTGCTGGCAATAGCAGGCGGCGCCATTTTGGTCGGCACAATTATGATCGGCACAATTGTGGTAGGCGCCGCTTCCGGTGGTGATGTCAAAGTGCTTCCGCCGGTAAAGCGTGAGTTCCTGTCGCCATCCGGCTCGCACGTCTTCGAGGTATCCGGCACGGCCGGATGGAAGTCGCCATACGCGCACGCTGAATTGTTTTCAACCAGCCGAGGCTCTCGCCGCAGCCTCTGGTCAAAAGACTTGCCACACCGCTTCGGGCCCGGTTCAGCAATTGTTTCGGACACTGGCCGGGTCTTGCTGATTGATGAGTGGCTGAAAACGCCCAGTCCGTACGCAGTAGTATTGTTTGCCGAAACCGGAACAGAAGTCGCTCGCTACTCCATGCAGGACATTGCGCAAGTGTCGGGCGTGCCCAGTTCTAAGTTGGTCACTACCGCACGCTTTGGTCCCTGGATGTCAGCCTTGCCGCGTGCGGAAGTAAGTCGCAACACCGTAATCCTCGAGGCGGGCAACGTACGCCTTGAGCTTAATCTCGACTCCGGACGCATCGTTCGCAAAGGAACCTAGATCGCATTCCGACTGCGAGGACGCGTAAGTCGGAACAGCACCCTTGCGGGCACGAGGTTAATTAGTCGTTCTGCCCACTCTGTCGACGCAATGCCGCGAAGTATAGACGAAAAAAGAAATGGCTTCGAGATCGACTGGCGGCAGAGACGAAGATGCTCTGCAACCGGCACTTGACGCGCCGCATGCAACCCTGCCAGTGAGCCCGTTACACTGGCGCAAAGCAGACCCGATCCCGTGAAAGGATCCACGAATGAAAGTGCATCGCCGGCCAGATAAGCCTCGCGAAAATTCCATTGTTGTGCAAATTCGAGCGGTCCCGTAAACAGCCATTTCATCGCCCGGTTCAGCGGTGCCAGGCGGGACCGCAACGCAGAGTCGGTTTCCATGAGCGATTGCGGATCGAATCCGTAACGCTGCAGCAGGCTTTCGGGCGCGAGTCCGCAAACGTTCGTCCGTCCGCCTTCAACACAATTGATCCCTACATACGCCTGTCCCAGAAAATACAACGCCACCGCATCGTCGACTGGACCATCGAAGTGGGCTTTAAACCCAAACAGGCGCGACCCCCTCGATTCGAGTCCGGCAGGACGTCCGGCCGCGATCACCGTTGGCTGCGCCAGATCGTCAACGCGCTGGGCTCCAAGGGCAACTGCGTTCGACCACAGCAGGTGATCGAATGTATAACGGCTAAGTCCGTAAGCAGGCTCAGGCAGGACCGCACACTTCTCACGCGAACCGAAATGGAGCGACATTCGTCGAACGGGAAATGGTTTTTCGCCAAGAAACGCCCCGAGAACACCCGCTCTTTCAAGCACCGGTATAATCTCAGGGGACAGGAATTCTCCGCATACCTTATGCTTCGGAAATTGGGTTCGTTCGGCTATACGGACCGGCGATCCGTTTCGCAAAGCCGCAATTGCAGCCAGTGATCCGGCCGGCCCTCCTCCGAGTATCGTTACTTCAGGATCCACATCAACTACGATATCGCTGCCCCGGCGAGCAGACACACGCGAAACGCCGGACGGTGCACGATCACGACAGGATTCACCAGTCCGGCGCCGCGGGCAAGATGCTCCAGTTCCTTTCCTGTGAAGCCCGCCTGCACTGAGATCGGGCCATCGTGCAGGGTCAATGGATCCC
>JACMLA010000129.1 GCA_014379815.1 Bryobacteraceae bacterium
CTTGTTTGCCCAGGCAGACATTGAGGGCTCCCGTATCAAAGCGCACGTTCGATTCTTATCCAGCGACCTTTTGGAAGGGCGGGGAGTAGGGTCCCGGGGCGGACAACTGGCAGAGGAATACCTCGCCGCTACTTTAGCCAGTTTTGGCCTGAAGCCTGGTGGCGAAAATGGGACCTGGTTTCAAACCGTCCCAATGGTGGGAGTCAGTACAAAGTCAAGCTCCACGCTGACCGCATCCCGCAATGGACAGACCGTGGCTTTGGACTGGCAGAAAGACTTCGCCGGAGCCACCCATCGTCAGCAGAGGGACATAGATATAGACGCAGAGGCGGTCTTCGTCGGCCATGGCATCGTTTCTGCGCCGGAAAAGTGGAGCGACTACAAAGGAACCGATGTTAAGGGGAAAGTAGTTGTACTGTTCACAAATGAGCCCCAGCCTGAGAACCCTGCGGTGTTCAAAGGCAAAACGCTGACCTACGCAGGCCGCTGGACTTACAAGTTCGAGGAAGCTGCGAGGCAGGGCGCATTAGGCTGCCTGATCATTCACACTACGCCGACCGCCGGCTATGGGTGGGAAGTCGTGAGGAATTCGTGGAGTAAAGAAGATCCTCAGATGCTTTTGGCTTCGGGCAAACCGGCTCTTGCGTTTGCCGGCTGGGTCACGCAGGAAGCGGGCAACCGTATCCTCGGCTTGTCGCAGCGGAGCGTGGAAGAATTGCTGAAGGCAGCGGACTCCCCGGAGTTTCACCCGATTCCTTTGGGCATCCGCATCAAGGCGCACCTAACTGCCGACATTCGTGAGATCCGCTCCCGCAACGTGCTCGGCCGCATTGACGGAACGGATCCTGCGTTGAAGGATCAGATTGTGATGTTCACCGCGCACTGGGATCACCTTGGCGTCGCCCTGCCGGTTAAAGGTGACAACGTGTATAACGGTGCGATTGACAACGCGACCGGATGCGGTGTGGTTCTCGATCAGGCCCGGGTCTTTTCGCAACTAACGAACAAGCCAAAGCGCTCTCTTGTATTTGCCTTCTGGACGGCGGAAGAAAGCGGTTTGCGCGGGGCGGAGTACTACGCCGCACACCCTATTTATCCTCCCGAGCGAACAGCCTCGAACATCAACTACGACGCACTGCATCCGTCTGCCAGGACCAAAGACATCGTCGTAACCGGGGCTGAGCGAACGACCTTGTACCCTATGGTGCAGGAAGCTGCGCGCCGCTTCGATCTGGAGATTGCCGCGGATGCGCGCCCGGAGCAAGGCAGCTTCTATCGTTCCGATCACTTTATGCTGGCCCGTATTGGCATACCGGCTTTCAAAGTCTCGCTTGGGACCAGAGTCGTCGGGAAGTCCGATACTTTCGCCGAGGAAGAGTTCCGCGACTTCAATGCGAACCACTACCATCAGCCCAGCGATCAGTTTCAGGAAGACTGGAACTTTGCCAGTCTGGAGCAGGCTGCACGATTCGGCTATTTGCTAGGCCTCAATCTCGCAAACAGCGACTTCCTGCCGCGATGGAATACCGGGGATGAGTTCGCAGTGCCAGGCCGCTAAGCTGGTAAGTGTCGACCCGCACGCTCATCATCGGCGGTGGAATCTCTGGCCTTTCCGCAGCCTGGTATCTGGCGAAGGAAGGCATCCGGGCAACCATCGTAGAACGTGAAGATCGTCTTGGTGGGGTAATTCGCACGGACCGCATTCAGGGATTCGTTGCAGAAGCCGGACCAGACAGCTTTCTCACCACAAAGCCGGCAGCCCGCGAACTAATCGCCGAACTGGGACTGGAGCACGAGCTCATAGGTTCCAATGATCATCTGCGAGCAACCTGGATCTGGCGCGGTGGACGCCTGCGCCGCATGCCGGAAGGCATGACGATGATGGTGCCGGGAAAAATAGGCCCGGTGCTGCGATCGGATCTCCTTAGCTGGCCAGGTAAGATCCGGGCAGGCCTGGACCTGTTTCGAAGACCAACCAAAACACCGCAGGATCGCAGCCTTTCAGAGTTTGTGCGCGATCACTACGGCGACGAAGTGCTCGACTACATTGCGGAACCTATGCTTGCGGGAGTTTACGGCGGCGATCCGGCAGAGATGAGCGTTGGCGCAGTACTGCCAAGGTTTCTGGAGTGGGAGGCAAAATACGGCAGCCTGACCCGCGCCGCGAAAGCCGAAATCAAGCCCAGCACAGGACCGTTATTCACTACCTTGCGCTCCGGCCTCCAGACCCTGGTGGACGCGATTGTGGAGCAACTGCAGCCCGACGTGATTCATGGATCCGTAGAAAGAATCGAGAAAGGCTGGCGCGTTCGCATTGATGGCGAGTGGATTGAGGCAGACGACGTCGTCGTGGCATGTCGGGCTCAGGACGTGCTGCCCGACCTGTTTCCGCCGATCCGATACAACTCCGCAACCGTAATTGCGATTGGCTATCGCAAGGCCGATCTGCAGCGTGAGTTCGAAGGTTTTGGCTTTCTGGTACCACGACTCGAGCGGAAAGCCGTGTCGGCATGCACCTGGGTAAACAACAAGTTTGACGGTCGTGCGCCGGAAGGTCAGGTGCTCCTCCGCGTCTTCACTCCCGGTACGAAAGCCGATTGGCGCGCTGAAGTGAAAGAGAAGCTGGGGATCACGGCCGAGCCCTTATTTGTGCAGGAAACCCCGTGGCCGAATAGCATGCCGCAGTACAACCTGGGCCATGACCGGGTCGTGGGAATGATCACCGAAATGCTTGAAGATTTCCCCGGACTCCACCTGGTCGGAAATGCTTACACCGGCATTGGGATCCCCGATTGCATCCGCATGGCGAAGCAGGTTGCCCAGAGAATAGCCAGCCGTCAACGGGTGACTACGTAAGCAGCATTCGGCGCGACCTCGATGCGATCGATACGGTACTTCAGCGCAAATGGCTGCCCCACCTTGGCATCGGGGTAGTTAGGCATCAGGTAGTTCCTGATCAGGAAATCAAGCGCACCGCCGGTAATCGGCACGCCTGCAATCGAGACACTCTTGATGTCAACAGTTGCGTTGCCTCCTCCGGAACGAACTGTTGTCGTGACCGCGATCTCATGCTCGCCTTGCAGTAACGTGCGCAGGAACCAGTTTGGGGGTTTTCCCTGTGCGGAACGGAGACGTACGAAGTCGATCAGGGCTCGCCCACTCGCAGTGTTGTTGCCCTCCAGCAGGACC
>JACMLA010000130.1 GCA_014379815.1 Bryobacteraceae bacterium
ATCGCATAGTGTGCGCCCACTTTGCGAAGGTCGACCAGAGCGGGTGACACAATTCTCTGATACACCTGACTCGCGTCTCCCTGCTCCGGAACATTGCTCTTCGCCTCGCTGAGCCGGAGCAGAAACCCCGACTCGATGCGCTCTTCCTCGAAAAGCTCCAGCGCCAGTTGCACCACCCGACCGGCATACTGGATTACCTGGACTGTCTCGATCCCCGAGATCTCATCGAAAAACCATCCGCAGCTGGTGTACATCAGCATGGCGTGCCGCTGCATTTCCAGTAGCTTCCAAAGGGCAACTTCTTCCGCGTGGGTCAACTCCTTCCTGACGTTTCGCAGGAGGACCTCATTACGTGACTCGGGCGCCCGGTCGAGAACGACGTGAATGTAGTCGTTGCGGGCTTCCCACGGCTGATGGACGTACTCCGCCATGCGAGCTTCATACAAGGGCGCAATCTCGTCGCGGAGCCAGTCCAGAGCGTCCCGCAGAGGTCCCCGCCACGCCTGGTTCCAACCCGGCCGCCCTCCCGAATTGCAGCCGCAGTTCTCACGCCACCGCCCCACCCCGTGCGCACAACTCCAGGCAGTATTTTCGTAGATTTCGGCCTCGTGAGTCGGCGGATGCAGAGCCAGGAACTGGCCATAATTCGTAAGCCGTGCACCGTTTCCGTTCTCGACATGCTTCAACGCGTAGGCGAGCGCCATTTCTCCATAACGATGATGGTGACCGTAACTCTCGCCATCCGTCGCTATATGCGCAAGTTCATCCCAGGTTCTGCTGGTCGCATAGGCGCTCTGCAGGCGATGGGCGAACGTTTCCCCGTTGTTCAGCAGCCTTTCAAATGCCACAGCCCTCGAAACCGGCCCATCGTAAAAGAAGAGGACGATCTCTTTCCCGGAGGATGTTTTGTACAGGTACGGCAACGTCGGGTCAACGCGCCCTCCCGTTACGTCAACCCATTCTTCACTGCCTGCGCGACGCGTGAGGTGCGCCTGATGGGGAGCAAGGATTGTGAACTTCACGCCGAGCTCCGCCATGATGTCCAGCGTTTCCGCATCCACCGCAGTTTCCGGAAGCCACAGGCCACCTGGGTCGCGACGGAAGCGGGCACGGAAATCCTCGATTCCCCAGTACACTTGCGTGAACTTGTCCCTGCGATTCGCAAGGGGCATGATCATGTGGTTGTAAGCCTGCGCAATGGCCGAGCCATGCCCGCCGAAGAAGTCGCGGCTCTGGTAGTCTGCGTCGATTACCGACTGATAGAGTTCCGGCGCTCTGTCCTTAGCCCACGCAAGAAGTGTGGGACCGAAGTTGAAGCTGATCCGGCTGTAGTTATTGACAATCTCTGCAATATGATTCTGTCCGTCGAGAATACGGGCTGAGGCATTAGGCGCATAACATTCAGCAGTAACGCGCTCATTCCAGTCGTGGTACGGATACGCGGAATCTTGCAGCTCGATTGCTTCCAGCCAGGGGTTTTCGCGCGGCGGCTGGTAGAAGTGGCCGTGAATACAGAGATATCTCATGCCCTCAAGGAATTTAGCGTGTCGAAAAACTCGGGATAGGAAACCGAAGCAGCTTCACTGTTGCGCATAGTGCACTCTCCTTCGGCTGCCAGCGCAGCGACAGAAAATGCCATCGCGATCCGGTGATCGCCATGCGAGTCCAGTTCTGCTGCAGCGAATGTTTGCTGTCCGGGAACGAAGAAACCGTCGGCAGTGACCTCGATAGTCACACCCATCCGCTGAAAATTCTCGCTGACGGTCGCGATGCGGTCGGTCTCTTTCACACGCAATTCCGCAGCATCCTTAACCGTCAGACCGTTGCGGCTCTTAGCTCCCAGGACGGCAAGCACCGGAATCTCATCGATCAGCGCAGCAGCCGTGGGGCCTTCAATCGTGCCACCGGCTACAGGCCCACCGGTAATCTCGATGTTGCCGACCAGTTCGCCTCCAGTTTGCTGCACATCGATAACCCGGATTTTCGCCCCCATTGCCACAAGGAAATCAATCAGTGCTGTGCGTGTGGGATTCAAGCCGATCGCGCGCATCAGCAGCCTCGACCCTGGAACGATGCAGGCAGCAACGAGAAAGAAGGCAGACGACGACAGATCTCCCGGAATCAGCAGTTCCCTGCCCGTGAGAGTTTGGTTGCCAGTCACAGAAATCGCGCCCTTGCGGGATATCACTTCGGCTCCGAACTCGCGTAAAGCCAATTCCGTATGATCGCGGGTCGGAATACTCTCGCGCACGACTGTCGTTCCCGTGGCGAACAGCCCAGCCAGCAACACGCAGCTCTTAACCTGCGCGCTCGCAACCGGCAAAGTGTAATCTATCGGCTGCAGATCTCCGCCCTGAATTGCGATCGGAGGATACTTGCCATCGCGGGCTTCAATGCTGGCCCCCATCTCGCGAAGGGGTCGCATAATGCGCTCCATCGGTCGTTTCGACAACGACTCGTCACCTTCCAGAGTGGACCGAAAAGGCTGGGCCGCAAGAATGCCGGAAAGCATGCGAATCGTGGATCCGGAGTTCCCGGCATCCAGAGACTTTTCGGGCACCGTCAGGCCACGCAACCCTCTGCCTTGCACTTCTACGATGTTGCCGTCTCTGGTCCACTCCACACCCAGTCCCCGTAAGCACGAAAGGGTCGAGTGGCAGTCGGCGCCTGTGGAGTAGTTATGCAATTTCGAGGTGCCTTCGGCAATCGCCGAAATCATTGCATAGCGGTGAGAAATTGACTTGTCGCCAGGAAGGAGCACACTGCCTTCGAGCCGGCTTGCGGGTGAGATGCGCTGATCCATGCGGGAATCCTCATGGTACAGCCTGCTCTCACTCTCCCAGAGGAAACGGACCGGTGTTTACGCCCCTCAATTCCCGGCCATTGCCGTCAGTCACTTCGAAGCGATAGTACACAGCACGGGCGTGGGACTGCATCTGCGCGCTGAACGCAGCCTCCTTGCCCGGCTCCAGTTCGGCCTCATCCAGTGACCCTTGTTGGCGTGTCAGAACCTTTTTGTCGGAATCGAGAACTTCGTAGTAAACGATGAGCCGCCGGAAAGTACGGTCGCTTACGTTGCGGATTCGACCATCGATCATAAGCCGTTCGTCCGCAATTTTGGCCGAACACTCGAGGAGTTCTACATCCGG
>JACMLA010000131.1 GCA_014379815.1 Bryobacteraceae bacterium
ACAGATCCCAAGGACGTGATTGCGCTCAAGGACACCAATTCGTGTCCTGCGTGGATTACAGCAAACGACCAGGGAACCGGATACTATCACCTGCTGTATCAGGGAGACCTGAACCAGAAGCTGCTGAAAAACTCCTCTCAGTTGTCAGTTGCCGAGAGAGTGGATCTGCTACGAAATGCCGATGCATTGCTTCAGGCGGGGAAGCTTCCGGCAGGCGACGCTTTATCTCTGGCCAGACAGTTTCGGAATGGACCGGAGCGGGACGTGATCACGGCGTCCATCAAGATCGTCAACAAGGTGCGACGCTTTGTAGATCCCTCGATGGAGCCAACGTACGCAAAACTGATTCGGGACCTGTTCGGGGAGAAGGCACGGAGCCTCGGCTGGAAGAGCACTGCTGGAGAAGATGACGACACACGGCTATTGCGGCCTGAAGTGCTCGACATTGTCGGCACTCTGGGTCAGGATCCACAGCTTGCTTCAGAAGCGAAGGGCCTCGCTTTAAAGTGGCTCATAGATCGGAGCGCCGTGCAGGCCGACATGGTTTCCGCTGTCCTTGGGGTCGCAGCTTTCCACGGCGATACGGGGCTATTCGAACAACTTCTGACTGCGGCCAAGCAGTCGAAAGACCGGCGCGAACGGGAAAGGATTCTTACTGCTTTAAGCCAGTTCCGGGATCCCGCGATCGCAAACCGTGCACTGGGCCTGATGCTGACTGACGAACTCGATCTTCGCGAATTGCTGCAGACGCTGAACGTGTTGCAGGTGAATCCTGAGACGCGGGAGCTGCCATGGAAATTCGTAGTAGCCAACTATGACAAGCTGTCGCCCCGACTGCCTAATTTACTGGGTGTTGGCGGTGCTGCGATGCTTCCGGAATCTGCGATATCGTTCTGCGACGAGGAACATTACAAGGCGGCGCAAAGCTTCTTTACGCCCCGCATGAAAGACGTCAACGGAGGGCAGAAAAATCTCGACGTGACCCTGGAGGCGATACAACTTTGCACTGCCCGTGCGGCGGTGCAGACTCCTGAGATCAATCGCTTTCTGGAAGCTTATAAAAACTGATTTAGGCGGAAACGGCACTCAAAGCGCCGACTTCACTCAGGATGGAGTCGGCGATTAGGGCACCGTGAAAGCGTCCATTCTCAATGAAGATTTCGTTGGTGTGCATGCCCGCGACAATGACGCCAGCAAGATAAATTCCTTTACGTGCACTCTCGAGGGTGACAGGATCGGTCACAGGCTTCATGGTCGCCGGCTGCAGTGTAATTCCCATGGTGCCGAGGAAGTCGAGGTCGGGTCGATAGCCTGTCATTGCCAGAACGAAATCGTTAGGAATCGTGACCATTCCATCCGGAGTGGTGATGTCAATTTCAGCCGCCCGGATGGCGGACACCGACGAATTGAAGTAGGCCTTCACCTCTCCTGCTTTGATCCGGTTCTCGATGTTTGGCTTGATCCAGTACTTCACGTTGTGATGAATCGCGGGACCCCGGTGAATCAGAGTAACGCTCCGAGCACCCGTCCAGAACAGTTCCAGACACGCGATAGCGGCTGAGTTTTTGGCGCCGATCACTGCAACATCTGTCTGCCAGTAGGGATGCGCTTCCTTGTAGTAATGGGTCACCTTAGGAAGATCCTCACCCGCGCATCCGATCGGATTTGGAATGTCATAGAAGCCGGTTGCAAGGACCACTTTCCGACATCGATAGGCGTGGCGATCCTGCGCATGGTCTCGTGTAACCACGCGAAAATCTCCGTCCTCTCCCGAAACACTCTGAACCGTTTCGTACTGGTGAATATCCAGCGAATAATGCGCTGCCACGCGCCGGTAGTACTTCAGTCCTTCGATCCGGGTTGGTTTATCGCCGAGCGAAGTCATCGGCAGATCGCCGATCTCCAGCAACTCAGGCGTCGTAAAGAAGACCATGTTTGACGGATAGTTCGCCAGCGAATTGCAGAGACAACCTTTCTCTATGCAGAACGCACGCAAGCCGCGCTTCTTCAACTCAATGGCGCAGGCCAGACCTGTTGGTCCCGCTCCAATGACGATAGCGTCCCAAAGATCGGCCCTTTCTGAATTCTTAGGTTGTGTGCTCACAAGAGGCCCTCGACTGTGGCGTAGACGTTTTCCAGCGCGCCCGGCAAGGCCTCCACATCGGAACCGCCGGCTTCGGCCATGTCAGGGCGTCCGCCGCCTTTTCCGCCAACGGCGGCCGCAACGACCCCCGCCAGTTTTCCCGCATGCACTTTCGAGGTCAGATCCTTAGTAACGGCCGAGATGATGGACACTTTCGAGTCATCCGCGGTCGTGGCGAGAACGACGATCCCGCTCTTCCACTTATTGCGCAAAGAATCCGCCAGTTCCCGCAATTGCTGACGATCCATTCCGGCAACCTGAGCAGAGAGCACGCGAACACCTTTCAAAGTGCGGGAGAAGCCTTCGAGCTCAGACATCTGGGCATGGGCCACTCTGGTCTTAAGCTGCTCGATCTCACGCTCCAGCTGGCGCTGCTGGTTCACCAGACGTTCCACCTGCTCCGCGACGTTGTCTTCTGAGCCGCGCATAATGGCCGCGACTTTCCCGATGGTACCGACCGTCTCCTGGAAACGCCGCAGGGCACTCTCGCCAGTAACTGCCTCGAGCCTTCGCACACCGGCAGAGATAGAGCCTTCATAAACAATTTTGCAGATTCCGATATCGCCAGTACGCGACACGTGGGTGCCCCCACACAACTCGCGGCTGAAGTCTGGCACGCTTACCACGCGCACTGTGTCGCCATACTTCTCACCGAATAAAGCCATAGCACCTGTGGCAAGAGCCTGCTCAATGGGTAAGATGTCTGTCGTTACTGGTGAGTTGGCAAGAATCTGCTCGTTTGCAATCCTCTCGATCTCTTCGAGTTCTTCACTGTCTACCGAAGCGTAGTGGCTGAAATCAAAACGCAGGCGTGTCGGTTCGACGACGCTACCTGCTTGCTTCACGTGGGGTCCCAGGATCTGCCTCAGAGCGGCGTGCAGAAGATGTGTCGCTGTATGATTTCGCACCGTGGCCCGGCGGAGGGCGGATTCCACGCGAGCCTGCAGCACGTCGCCCACGCTGATCGGGGAAAGCGTCGTGATGCGGTGAACGGAGAGACCGGGAACAGCGGGGTATGTCGACTCTACCGTTGCGACCTTCTCCTCGCCGCGATAGAGGCTGCCAGAATCGCCGACCTGACCTCCGGCTTCGGCATAGAACGGTGTCTGATCCAGAACCAGTTCGGCCCTTACGCCCGCTGGAAGAGAGCTCTGCAACTGTGCTTCGGCAACTAACGCGCGGACCACGGATGCTCCGTAGTGAGTCGAGTCGTATCCAAGGAATTTGGTTCTTCCTTGCGCTAAAAGCTCCTGATACACAGGAGCGACATGAGCTTTCTCGGCGCCTTTCCAACTGGCCCGCGCACGCTCCCGCTGACGGTCCATCTCGGCCCCAAAGCCTTCCCTGTCGATGGCGAGGCCAAACTCGCGAGCCATTTCCTCCTGCTCGTCAATGGCGAGGCCGAACGTATCGTAAAGCCGAAAAGCGGCGGGCCCGGGAAGGATTCCGCCTTCGGCCGATCTGGCTTCATCCTGAAAGACGCGCTCGGCAACCTGGAAGGTGTTGGCGTAGCGTTGCTCTTCTTCCCGCACGACGCGGGCTACACGGTCCGCACTCTCCACCATTTCGGGGTAGGCCGGCTTCATCCAGTCCGCAACGAACCCGGTCATCTTGTGAAGGAATGGTTCCTGCACACCGAGCATGCGCGCGTTACGCATCGCTCGGCGCATGATCTTGCGGAGGACGTAACCGCGGCCCTCGTTGGATGGAGTGACGCTGTCATTGATCAAAAACGCGGCTGCACGTGCATGGTCGGCGCAGATACGGAGGACCACGTCCGTACGGGGGTCGTGTCCGTACTCTACACGGAAGAGACCTGAGGCGAACTCAATAATGGGCAACAGCAGGTCGGTATCGAAATTGGTGAGCTTGCCTTGCAGGACAGCGGCGACCCGCTCTAAACCCATTCCGGTATCGATCGAGGGTCTTGGCAGTTTGTGAAAAACACCGTCCGGGGAACGGTCGAACTGCATGAAAACCAGATTCCAGATTTCGACAAAACGCCCGCCGGCATCAAGGGGAAATTGCTCCTGTTCCCGCCCAGGCTCAGCGGCTTCGACACCTAAGTCGTAATGAATCTCCGAGCATGGACCACAGGGGCCAGTGTCTCCCATCTGCCAGAAGTTATCTTTCTCGTCGAGGCGAAAAATGCGATCCGACGGAACTCCTGCAACCTTTTGCCACAGTTCCTCCGCTTCGTCATCTTCACGAAACACCGTGATATACAACCGGTTCTTATCGAGGCCGTACTGCTTCGTCAAAAGGTCCCACGCAAAGTCGATTGCCTCGGCCTTGAAGTAGTCGCCAAACGAGAAATTCCCCAGCATCTCAAAGAAGGTGTGATGACGGCGGGTGTATCCTACATTCTCAAGATCGTTATGTTTACCGCCAGCACGAACACACTTCTGAGAGGATGAGGCACGGCTGTAATCTCGCGTCTCAAGGCCGAGGAAGATATCCTTAAACTGATTCATCCCTGCGTTCGTGAACAGGAGCGTGGGATCATTCGCCGGGACAAGCGAACCGCTGCGAACGGCGCGGTGCCCCTTTCCGGCAAAATAGTCAAGGAACTTCTGGCGTGTTTCGTGTCCTGTCATGGGATATTTCCAGCTTCCCATATGTGCACAATGGCAGCGGGTCACTGATCTCCAGCGTTGCTGATTTTCTGAGCCTGGTGTACACTCTAAGTTTGCGGGCCGTGAGGTCACGTCTGTATCTGCATGCGCAAGCTGTTTCCGTTGCGCCGAACCCCACCCAGATCACAATGCTGACGCTCTGGTGATATCTGGGGACTGCGCAGCTAAGAGCTGGCGCGAAAAAGGACCTATGTACGCGATTATTGAAAATGGCGGGAAACAGTACCGCGTTGCTCCGGGAGAGACGGTTCGCGTGGAATCGATCGCCCACGAGATCGGGGACACGCTGGAGCTGACAGGCGTCGGCATCAAAGCCGTCTCGAACGAGGATGGGAAGCTTCTCACGGGCAGCGAAATCAGCACTGCTAAAGTCACGGCAACGGTGAGTAAGCACGGCCGGGGCGAGAAGTTGATTGTATTCAAGTTTAAGCGCAAAAAGCAGTATCGACGGACTTATGGTCACCGGCAGAATTACACCGAGCTGACCATCGATCAAGTCACGCTGTAAGGAGTTCCCGATGGCACATAAAAAAGGTTTAGGCAGTTCTAAAAATGGCCGCGATTCGAATTCCCAACGACTTGGAGTAAAAGCGTTTGGTGGGGAACTGGTCAGCGGCGGTTCGATAATCGTCCGACAGCGCGGGACGCATTTCAAGCCAGGCACCAATGTGGGCCTCGGCAAGGACGACACCCTGTTTGCGAAGATCAATGGCTTCGTTACGTTCCGGGACCGGGGCCGCTTCGGTAAGTTTGTTAGTATTCAGCCGCTTGGTGAGCCACAACTGGCTGCCGTCGCGACGCCGGGTATTCAGCCAGAAAGTCCGGCTGTTGAACCCGAAACACCCGTTATTCAATAAGTTTCGACCTAAGGATCTTAGTTAACCCGGTCTCGCACCCCGCGTGGCCGGGTTCTTTCGTTTTAGCACTCTGATGTTCATCGACGAAGTAAAAATCAAAGTAAAAGCCGGCAATGGTGGTAACGGAATCCTTGCATTCCGCAGGGAGAAGTTTGTCCCACGCGGTGGTCCGTCTGGCGGAGACGGAGGGCGTGGAGGCGATGTAGTGCTGTTTTCCAGTACGCATTACAACACTCTGCTGCATTTCCGCTTTAATCCGGAGCATACCGCTGAGCGTGGGCGCCACGGCGAGGGCAGTAACCGCACCGGTCATGATGGCGCGTCTATTGAGGTTCCAGTTCCAGTTGGAACCGTTATTTACGACGAGAACACGGGAAACAAGCTTTTTGACTTTACCGCTGCGGACCAGCGCTTCCGGGTGGCAAAGGGCGGCAGAGGCGGTCGCGGCAATGCCCGATTCGTTTCCGCTACTCATCAAACCCCAATGGAGCATGAGGACGGTAAACCGGGTGATGAAAAGCACCTGCGTCTGGAGCTGAAACTGCTTGCCGATGTTGGACTTGTCGGATTCCCTAATGCGGGGAAATCGACGCTAATTTCCCGAGTTTCTGCAGCCAGACCGAAGATTGCAGATTATCCTTTCACCACTTTAGAGCCGAACCTGGGTGTCGTGGATATGGGCAATTATCGGAGTTTCGTTGTCGCCGATATTCCGGGGCTGATCGAAGGTGCCCATGAGGGTGCCGGCCTCGGTATTCAGTTCCTGCGTCACGTCGAGCGAACGCGGCTGCTGGTCCATCTGGTAGACGTTTCGGAACTGACAGGCCGGGATCCTGTCGAGGACTTCGAGGTGATTCTGCGAGAGCTGGCGAGTTTCAGTGACGAGCTTGCCGCAAAACCAATGTTTGTGGTGGCCAGCAAGATCGACGCCGCACAGGATGAGGAAGCCGTGGCCTCGGTACAGAAGGCTGCCAGCGATCGGGGCTATCGCTTCTTTCGTCTCTCTTCGGTTACCGGGGAGGGCCTGGAAGCCCTTAAATTCGCGATGGGTGAGGTTGTCCTTGCGGCCACGCCGGAACTGGCACTGCAAGGAACTGAAAAACCGCTACACTGAAATCAAATCCATGATTTCTGTAGTGATCCCGATCCATAACGAGGAGCCGGCAATCCTGCCGCTGTACGACCGGCTCACCAGAGTCCTGGAAACGTTGCAGAAGCCTTACGAAATTCTTTTTATTGACGACGCATCGACGGACCGCAGCTTCGAACTTCTCGCAAATCTGGTCGAAACTGACGGTCGCTTAAAAGTACTCCGGCTACGGCGGAATTTCGGTCAGACGGCGGCGCTTGCTGCTGGTTTTGACGAGGCCCAGGGCGAGGTTGTGATCTCACTGGACGGCGATCTTCAGCACGATCCGGAGGATATTCCGGCGCTGCTGGCCAAGCTGGACGAAGGTTTTGATATTGCCAGTGGCTGGCGCAAGCAGCGTCTGGACAACGCGCTCACCCGCAAAATCCCCTCACGTATTGCAAACTGGCTGATGGCGAAGGCTTCGGGAGTGGAACTGCGGGATTTCGGCACCACCTTCAAGGCATACCGTGCGGAAATCCTGAAAGACATCAATCTGTATGGCGAACTTCACCGGTTCATCCCTGCACTGGCGAGCTTTTACGGCGCAAGGATCGCGGAGGTACCAATCCGCAACTCGCCTCGTGTCAGCGGAGGTTCGCACTATGGGCTCGGTCGCACGTTCCGGGTCTTTTTCGATATCATTACGATCAAATTTCTACTGAAATACTTCACCAGACCAATGCATTTCTTTGGCATGTTCGGTCTGCTTGGGGTTGGTCTGGGCGGCCTGATACTCGGTTATCTTTTTGTCTATAAGCTGACCGGGCATGAGATCGTCATGCAGCACGGGCCGTTACTGATTGCAGGAGCATTGCTGTTTCTCGCGGGCATCATGATGTTCAGCACGGGCCTTCTTGGAGAGGTTCTGACGCGGACGTACTTCGAGAGTCAGGGGCGGCGTATTTACGCGGTTCGCGAGGTACGGCAAAGGCGCGAGGCGCAGGCCGCTGATAATGCGCGTTGACCCGCTGCGCGGTTAAGGAATCAAGCCGGCATGCGGGGCGAATCGGGCAAACTGCCGGAGTGCTAACCTGAAAAGGTGCAGTCTCATAGTGTTTATCGTGCGTTTTTCCATCTGAAGGATGACCCGTTCAGTCTGAGTCCGGATCCTTCTTTTCTCTACCGCAGCGATCAACACGAAGAAGCACTTTCTAATCTGATTTACGGCGTGCAGGCCAGGAAAGGGTTTATTGTTCTGACCGGGGAAGTGGGTACCGGAAAGACAACGATGCTGGAGTGCCTGCGGGACTGGCTTGCGCAACAAACTATCGAGTTTGCATTTATTTTTAATTCCCGAATAACAGCTCCTGAATTCTTGCAGATGGTCGCCTACGATTTCGATCTTCGGTGCGACGGGAAATCCAAGCCCGAGGTGCTGGCCGCGCTGCAGGAGATGGCGTTCCGGCAATCCGAACGGGGAAGTACGGCTGTCCTGATCATTGATGAGTGCCATAACCTCGACTGGGACGTGCTGGAAGAGATCCGCATGCTGGGCAACCTCGAGAACCGGCGAGGCAAACTTCTTCAGATCATCCTGGCAGGTCAGCCGGAATTTGACCGTAAGCTCGACGCGCCCAACCTGCGTCAGCTGAAGCAACGCATCGTACTGCGCTATGGTCTTAAGCCCTTCGACGAGACCGACACAGCCCGTTACATCGACAGCCGGCTGAAGTGTGCGGGAATGCCGAATCAACAGATCTTTTCGCCCGATCTGATTGGTGAGATTCACAAGCGTTCCCAGGGGATTCCGCGCATCATCAATGCAGTCTGTGACAACCTGTTGCTG
>JACMLA010000132.1 GCA_014379815.1 Bryobacteraceae bacterium
ACATATTCATTGGTCCAGGCGCGAGTTTTTTTCGCGGCTGCACCTTGGCCGCGACCAGCAGGCCGAGCTCGGCGGCCAGGGTACGTACATTCCAGCGGCTTTGTTCGTCGGGTTGCTGACAGGCGCGCGTTTGCACCTTGTGCCGAACGCTGGCATCACGCCTGAGAGGCCGCCCCGGGCGGGGCGCGTCACGTAACCTCTCCAGACCGTCGACGGCAAACGACTAACGCCACTTGCCCACCGTGACCGTCGGAATCTTCAGTTTGGTGGCGATTTGCTGGTTACTCGACCCCTCGGCCGCAGCCAAAACAATTCGGCTACGCTGGGCCAGAGCCTGGGGCGTTGAGGTGGATTGCACGAACCTCTTGAGCGAGCTGCATATTTCAAGGCTCAGGTGGATAGTCGGCGCTAAGCGTGACATTACCTAGCGTACCGCAAGCTCTACTTAGCATAAAAAACTATCTGAACGATGTACTAGTGCCAAGTCGACTGGCCCAATCGATCACTACCAAGTCTGCGGACTCCAGTGAAACGGCTGAGCGCTGACGCTCAAATTGCGTAATCTGACACGACGGCATCATGAAGGGTTTTGCACACCTCAAACCGGAAGGTCGGGTCCCCGCGCCGCCCGGTTTGGGGGGGTTGAATATTGAGTAGTTCTGGAGCCACCCGCCGGAATCGAACCGGCGACCTACTAATTACGAATCAGTCGCTCTACCAACTGAGCTAGGGTGGCTTTGGCTGGATCTCACCCTTTTATAACACGGACCCTAGTGAGCAGCTTCTCCGCTTCGCTGGCCTCCGAGCCACTTCTGGAGGTCGGGACGAAGCAAAGTGACAACATCCGGTTGCTCCATGGTTTCCCTTGTCACCAGATACACACCCGAATCAATCAGAGCTGGGGGAGTCTGTCCCTTCAGCTTCATACCGAGTGCCTTTACTGCCTCGTAACCCATCTTGAATGGATCTTGTAGCACCAGTGCATCCAGCCGCTTGTCCTTTAAGTCAGAGACCAGCTGCTCATTGGAGTCAAATGCGATGGTTCGCACCTTTGTAGCGTTTCGTGCCTTGATCGCCATCATTGCGCCTGCGGAGCTTGACTCGTTATCGGCAAAGATTCCTGCCAGATCGGGATGCGCGTTCAACACGTTCTCCGTTCCAGCAAGTGCCTTAGCACGGTCTGCCATCCCGAATACCGTCTGAACAATTTTCATTTTCGGGAAATTCGTCCGAATTTCCTCAGCAAAGCCTTCTTCGCGTTCCATGGTGGACGCACTTCCAGCCATGAAGCCGATCACTGCGAGTTTGCCTTCACCAGACAGCAGGCGCCCCAGTTCGCGAGCAGCCAGCCGCCCACCTTCCCGGTTATCTGTCGCGACATAAGTGACTCGCTTCGTCGTATCGATGCCTGAATCGAAGATGGCTACCGGGACTTGCTGTGTACCTGCGCGTTCCACGACATTCACCAGAGCCGTCCGGTCAACTGGAGCGAGCGCAATGCCGGCAAGACGCCGGTTGATCATCGAATCGATAATCGCGATCTGTCGGCTTGCATCAATTTCGAGAGTTGGCGCGTTCCACTCCACCTCGAGTCCGTATTCCTCCGCTGCTTTGTTTGCGCCAGCGTGAACCGTTTGCCAGAAGATGTGGTTCGCGCCTTTCGGCACAACACCAACCACCGGTTTGCGTTCCCGGTTGCCGCTACAACCAGAAAACAGGAGCACACTCAGAAGAGCAGAAGAGACAATCCAGCCCATGATACGGTTTTTATTATGGCATTGCTTCCTGCAATCGCGGTGGAAGAAGTGCCGCACGGGTCCGTACGGGAAGTTACTCTGAACGGGCGCAGTTACGCGATTTGCAATACCGAAGGTGCGTACTTTGCTGTCTCCGGGGACTGCCCTCACCGGAACGGACCACTGGGGCACGGCGCAGTCCATGGATATTGGCTTGTCTGTCCGTGGCACCTTTGGGAATTCGACGTCCGGAACGGATCCTCTTCGATGAGCCCGGATTGCGCTATCGCTACGTACCCCATCGAAGTCGCGGACGGCATTATCAGAATCGATGTTCCCTGATGCCAGAACTACCTGAAGTCGAGACGATCGTCCGCTCGATGAGGCCACGTCTGGTCGGCCGCCACATCAATTCAGTTGAGGTTCTGCACCCGCGAATCGTCAGGTACTCCAAACTTGACGTTCCCACACATGCCGCAGGTCGCAAAATCCTGGACATTCTGCGGCACGGCAAGTTCATCCTCCTTGTGCTCGACTCGGGGTTTGTCACCATTCATCTGGGCATGACAGGGCAAGTGCTCTTCGACTCGTCAGTCACAAAGTGGACCCGAGCCATATTTAGTCTGGATGACGCGACAATGCTTTACGACGACATTCGTATGTTTGGCAGTATCGAGTACAGCGCAGAGATGGACCGCACCACACGTCTCGGACCCGACGCCCTGACCCTGGACGAAGCATCACTCGCGCTGCGCCGCCGGGCACCGATTAAAGCAGTTCTGCTAAACCAAAGCGTGTTTGCAGGTGTGGGGAACATCTATGCGGATGAATCGCTTTTCCGAGCAGGCATTCATCCACGACGCCGTGCAGACAGGCTTAGCAAAGCCCGGGCAAGCAACCTGCTGACAATCGTTAAGGAAGTTCTCGCGGAGGCCGTCGCGCACCGGGGTTCTTCTTTGTCGGACTATGTAGACACTGAAGGCCGAAAAGGCTCCTTTCAGACCTTGCACCGGGTGTACGGACGCGAAGGAGAACCCTGCCCTGCTTGTGGGGAACCCATTCGCAAGACCGTCGTCGCGCAGCGAGGAACTCACTACTGTCCCAAGTGTCAGCGATAAGCTTTCCCCCACGGTAGAGTAATTCTGAGATGGAAAATGTGCTGGCCGTGCTTCTCGCTGGCGGTGCCGGGGAGCGGCTGTTTCCGCTTACTCGCAATACCGCCAAACCAGCAGTTAGTTTCGGCGGGACCTACCGAATCATAGATTTTACTCTTTCTAACTGTATTAACTCCGGTATTCGCCGGATTTTCATCCTTACACAATACAAATCGCTGGAACTGATCAGACACCTTCGGGGAGGCTGGTACTTTCTTCCTTCAGAAGTGGGAGAGTTCATTGAAGCGATACCACCGATGAAGCGTGTCCACGAGGACTGGTATCTGGGCACGGCAGACGCGGTGTACCAAAACCTGGAAAGCGTGACCGTGGAGAATCCATCGGCAGTTCTCATAGTCGCCGGCGATCACATTTACAAGATGGATTACAGCGAGATGGTGGACTGGCACCGCATGCAAAAGGCTGACATTACTCTTGCCACCATTCAGATGGCACCTGGCGAAGCGACCCGGTTTGGCGTATGCGATCTCGCCGAGGACTACAGCGTGCGCGGCTTTGAAGAAAAGCCGCAGCACGGCAATCCGGTACGAAGCACGTTCAATCCTCTAATGGTCAGCGCTTCCATGGGAATCTATGTCTTTCGTCCTGAAGTGCTGCAGCAGTTACTTCTTGAAGATGCAACGGATCCAGACTCCGCGCACGACTTTGGCAGGAATGTCCTGCCAAAAGCCATCAATCGGTACCGTGTTATAGCGTACGATTTCCGGGATTTGAACGATAAGACAGCCCGCTACTGGCGAGACGTGGGTACTCTCGATGCCTACTACGAGGCCAACATGGATTTAGTAGCTGTGACGCCGGAGTTCAATATGTATGACGACCGATGGCCAATCCGAACCGCTGTTGTCCAGCAGCCTCCGGCGAAGTTCGTCTTTGCTCAGGAAGGGCGCAGGATGGGAATCGCAATAGACTCGATTGTTTCTGCTGGCTGTATCGTGTCGGGCGGGCGCGTGTCTCGCAGCATTCTTTCGCCAGGAGTCCGCGTCAATAGCTATTGCGAGATAGACAGTTCAATCGTTTTGAGCAACACGCGTATCGGCCGTTACAGCCGGATCAGGCGGGCTATCATCGACGCCAACTTAGAGATTCCCGAATCCAGCATCATCGGCTTCGACGCGGACCACGACCGGAGCAATGGACATCACATAACAGAATCCGGCATTGTTGTTGTGTCCGGCGAGAAGGCTCGCAGCTACTAAGCGCCGACGCCATCCGGGGCTGAATTGCATCCAACCCGTTATGGCGAATCTTGAAACGGCTACTCTTGGCGGCGGTTGCTTCTGGTGTCTGGAAGCGGTGTATCAGGAGATGGAAGGGATAGAGAGTATCGTGTCCGGGTACATGGGTGGGCACGTCGAAAATCCCACCTATAAACAAGTCTGTACCGCGCGCACCGGGCATGCCGAGGTAGCCCAGCTTAAGTTCGATGCTTCGGTAACAACTTTTCGTGATGTCCTCGAAGTATTCTTTACCATTCACGACCCCACGACAAAGGATCGCCAGGGCAACGATGTTGGTTCCCAGTATCGATCGGTGATCTTCTTCCACACTTCGGAGCAGCAGAGTGAGGCGGAAAAGATCATTGCTGACTTGACGCACGAAGACGCGTTTCCTTCGGCTATCGTGACCGAGGTTGTACCCGCAGTAACGTTCTATCCCGCCGAAGATTCTCACCAGAATTACTACGCGGACAACAGCAAGCAACCTTACTGCATGTTCGTTGTATCCCCGAAGCTCAAGAAATTTCGCGAGAATTTCAAAGCGAAAAGGCGGGTAACCACTTAATCCAGCTGTCGCTTTACGGCAAGACCTCCAATTGCAAAGTGACCGTGCCCCGAATTTCCAGCGTACCCGTCTCCACCGGAGTGACTGCGGCAGCTCCGGGCGCTGTGCTGCGATCCCCACCGCCAACACGTTGCGCCTGGTAACCCTCGTCCGCTGCAATGACGGCGCCCGTGCGAACACCAAGCCCAGCGGCGATCGTATCGGCCTTCTGCCGCGCCTTTTGGGCAGCGTTGCGCAGGACATCTCTTCTGATCGGATCTTCATCCTTCAAACCAAACTGGATTCCGTCGACGCGAGTCGCACCGCCCTGAATCGCCGCATCGATCACGCGCCCGATGATCGTGGTGTCGCCAATCGTCGCCTGTACAACGTTGTTGGCCTGGAAGCCTGTGAGCATCGGCTGACCACCTCCTGACGCGTACTGATACGTCGGACCAAGAGAATAGTTGATAGTACGGATGTCTGCACCCGCACCTAAGACGCTGCGCAATGAAGCAATCACCGAGGCCACCTGATCTGCGTTCTTCGCTGCGGCATCGGTCGCCGTAGGAGCCTGGGTCAACACCCCGACATTCACCCGGGCCTGATCCGGCCTGATCGAAATCGATGCTTCCCCGTAAGCCGCGATGTAGCCCCGGCGCGCAGTGGTCTGAGCAACCGCCGGCAACGCTATAGCAAGAAACAGACAAATGGCAGTTTTCATAGGTCGTGACCTTTCTCTGTAAGCATATGACCCGGCGGAGACCGATTTTGCGACAGCCGGAGCTTACACTGAAAAAGTGTCCCCGCCTGGTGCCGCGTCGAAAAAAGATGGCAATCCCGGTTGGAAAGACCGCATCGCAGCACTCCGCAACATTCCCCCACTGTTACAGATGGTGCGCGAGACAGGGCAGGGCCTGGCGCTCGCAAGCCTCTCGCTACGTCTGATCTCCTCTGGCATCCCAATAGCTTCTCTTTTTATCGCCCGCCTGATCATCGATGACGTGGTAGCTATCATCGCCGGAAAAGGCGCCGATGTGAGACAAATCTGGATTCTGCTGGCTTGCGAAGCAGCTCTGGCGATTGCCTCAGATCTGATCTCAAGAGGTGTCGGACTGCTGGACAGCCTGCTTGGGGATAAGTTCACCAATGTGATCAGCCTGCGAATGATGGAGCATGCCGGAGAGTTGGACCTCACCTCGTTTGAAGATCCGGTTTTCTACGACAAGATGGACCGCGCGCGCAGGCAAACAACCGGCCGCCTCGGTATGCTCGCTTCACTCGCCGGAATGGGCCAGCAGTTCATCACTCTGCTAACACTCTCCGCCGGCATCGTCTGGTTCTCTCCCTGGTTTCTTCCCTTGCTCACTCTTGCCCTTGTACCTGTCTTTCTGGGTGAAACGCGTTTCGCGATGCTAAGCTACTCGCTTCTCTATCGATGGACACCGGAGCGCCGCCAACTAGATTACCTGCGCCTTCTTGGTGCCAGCAATGCAAGCGCAAAGGAAGTCAAGATCTTCGGCCTTGCGACTCACCTGACCACACGCGCCCGGGAACTGTTTGAGCGGTTCTATCAGGAAAATAGAAGTTTGGCGTTCCGGAGGGCAGCGACGGGAAGCCTGCTCAATCTGCTGCCAACTCTGGGGTACTACTCGGCTTACGCATACATTCTGTACCGGACAACCACAGGAACTCTCAGCGTCGGTGACCTAACTTTTCTGACAGCAGCATTCGCGCGCTCCCGCGGCCTAATGGAGCAGATTTTCTCGACGTTCTCTAGCGTGGCAGAGCAAGCCCTGTTTCTCGAAGATCTCTTCGACTTCTTCCGGACCAAGCCCTCCATAGCATCACCGGCGAATCCTATTCCCGCACCCAGGCCGATACGTTCCGGCTATCAGTTTCAAGACGTGTCATTCGCTTATCCGGGGTCTCCCCGACTGGTAATTGACCATATGTCATTCCGTATCGACGCTGGAGAACGTGTAGCCTTGATCGGTGAAAACGGTGCCGGTAAGACCACGCTGGTGAAGTTGCTCGCGAGACTTTACGATCCAACGGGAGGCCAGATTCTTCTCGATGGGATCGACCTTCGTGAATACGATGTCGACGACCTGCGGCGCGAGATTGGGGTCATCTTCCAGGACTACATGCGCTACGACATGACTGCGGCCGACAATATAGGACTTGGCCGTGTCGAGGTACTTCATGACCAAAGCCGCATACTGGATGCAGCCGTAAAAGCCAGAGCCGACGTGATTATTGAGAAACTTCCTGAGAATTACAATCAGATGCTGGGAAGACGTTTCGACGGAGGAGTAGAGCTATCAGCCGGTCAGTGGCAGAAGATCGCCCTGGCCCGGGCCTATATGCGTGACGCACAGGTGCTGGTTCTCGATGAGCCCACCGCGTCACTCGATGCTCGTGCGGAATTCGAAGTATTCCAGCAGTTCACTTCCCTGACCAGGGCAAAAATGGCAGTTCTGATCTCGCATCGCTTTTCTACAGTACGCATGGCCGACAGAATCCTGGTTCTTGAGAATGGGCAGATTCTCGAAAGTGGCACTCACGAACAACTGCTATCGGTGGACGGCCGCTACGCAGAGCTGTTCGGACTGCAGGCGGCAGGCTATCGCTAATGTTCCTGGCTGCTCTTGCAGTGGTGCTGCAGAATGCCGTGATCGAAGTTCCCGCGTCTCGTTGGAAAGCGGTCGAACTCGCGATTCCGGCTCACGGGACCATCGTGCAGTGCGAGTTCCGGGTCCAGAAAGGTTCCAAAGTACAACTCGCGATCGCCGGTCGGGAACAGGCCGAGCGGCTCCATCGGGGACGATCTTTTCGTGCGCTCTATACCACCGGTTTTCAGAACGAAGCACGTTTCCGCTACCGGGTGGCCGACGCGGGGAACTACGTCCTCCTGGTCGACAACCGGATCGAAGGCCGAAGCTCTGCTACGGTCGACGTCAGTCTCCAGCTGCTGAATCCCGGACCCGCAGCCGCCCGGGAACTGCCGCCTGAGATACGCCACACGGTCGTTGCGGTCAGCCTGTTGTTCTTCGGCTCGGTTCTGGTTTTCTCGGCACACCAGTATCTTCGGCAATCGTAAGAAAGGCGCCAATCCTAAAAAAGCAATACTCACGCCTCCGCCGCGAAAAACTCCTGCGCCGCTCTGAGCGTTGTTTCAATATCTTCCTCGCTATGTGCGGCTGACATGAAGCCGGCTTCGTATTGCGACGGGGGAAGGTACACACCACGCTCCAGCATGTGGTGAAAAAATCTGGCAAACTTCTGGGTATCCGACACCTTCGCTGACTCCCACTTGGTCACCTCAGTGCCGGTCATGAAGTAGGTAAACATCGAGCCGACGCGATTGATTGTGACGCCTGGAACGCTTAAATCACACACGCGTGCTGTGCGTTTCTCCACGATCTCGTAGACTTCGGGGTGCGCTCGCAAGTAACGGAGCATCGCCAGACCTGCGGTAACGGCCAAGGGATTTCCAGAAAGAGTGCCGGCCTGATACACAGGTCCTACCGGCGCGACCTTCCGCATGATGTCCGCTCTTCCGCCGTAAGCCGCTATCGGAAGTCCTCCTCCAATTACCTTGCCCATTGTCGTCATGTGCGGTGTCACTCCGAAAAGGGCCTGCGCACCGCCCCACGCCAGCCGAAACCCCGTCATTACTTCGTCAAAGATCAGGATTGAGCCATATTGATCTGCGACTTTGCGTAATGTCTGGAGGAAATCCGGCGCCGGAGGTACGCATCCCATATTTCCCACCACCGGCTCCACAATAATTGCCGCGAACTTATCGCCTTGCTCTCGAAACAGCGACTCAACTGCTTCCGTATCATTGAAAGGCAGCACAGCAGTCGTCTCGGCAAACGCAGTGGGCACACCAACGGTGTCGGATATGGCCAGCGTCGCCATTCCCGAGCCAGCCTTCACCAAAAGACTGTCTACGTGACCGTGATAGCAACCTTCAAACTTTAGCGTCAGATCCCGCCCCGTAAATCCACGGGCTACCCGGAGCGCGGACATTGTCGCTTCTGTGCCGGAGTTTACCAGGCGAACCATCTCCATGGATGGCACCGCTTCCCGGATCAGCTCTGCGAGGTCGATCTCACGCTCTGTCGGGGCTCCGAAACTGGTTCCAACGTCCAGCACGGTTCGCAGCGCGTCAACGACGACCGGAGGGCGGTGTCCCAGTAATAAAGGACCCCACGAACAGATGTAGTCTATGTAGGAATTTCCGTCTTCATCGAAGAGACGGGATCCCTCCCCGTGGTGGATAAACCGCGGAGTCCCGCCCACACCGCGAAAAGCCCGGACGGGAGAGTTTACGCCACCTGGAATTGTAGTTTGCGCCCTGGCAAATAAGGCCTCACTTCGCGTTGTTTTCATCTGAACACCATTATCTGACTCAGGCAAAGGCTGAGGCGAAAACATGTCGGTAAATCCTCATCAGAGCCAATTCTGAATGGAGCTTAACGTGCTCGCCTGCCCCTCGTTCGATGCGGAAAGGTGACCGGCCCTGATGGTCGCCCTACACCAGCAAAGAGGTAAAGCGGTATGTCAGAGATTTGGGATGTAAGTCCTGCCCCCGAGACTTCGTCGAGACACAACTCTATCCTGCATGTAAGCCCTCATGCAGAGCATGTTGCCGGCTTTCGGGACATCCTTAATCACCGGCAATGGTCCGTCACTCACTGTTCGGACACTTCGTCGGCGGTGTTGGCTATCGAGAAAAAGTCACTTTCGGTTGTCGTTACCGAAAGTCATCTCCCGGACGGTTCCTGGAGAAGCATCCTGGAAGCCTGTCAACGACAGCATCAGGCTCCTCTTGTGCTCGTGACTTGCCGTCATGCAGACGAGAGCCTCTGGGCAGAAGTTCTGAATCTTGGTGGTTTTGACGTCCTGCTCGAGCCTTTTGATCGGACTGAAGTCCCAAGGGTTGTTGGCATGGCCCTGCGGTCTTGGTCAGCATTGTTCGGCGACCGATTGAACTCACAGGAAAACACAAAGAGTCAGTTTGCCTGAGCCCGAGGAGAGCGAGTGCATGCGCAGCGCTCTCCAAAATATATCGCTGAACTGTAAGCCGGTTTCTGTGCCAGTTGGAACTGGTGGCGACCATTCGTCTGGGCTTTCCATTACTAAAAAGCTCTAGCGACCTACCCGGGAGTTATTGGAACGGGCCGCCCCTGCTCCCCTATTTGGTCTTGCTCCGCATGGGGTTTACCCTGCCAGCGGAATCACTCCCGCCGCGGTGCGCTCTTACCGCACCTTTTCACCCTTACCTTTCACGCTGAGTCTCCCCAGCGTTACAGGCGGTACGTTTTCTGTGGCACTTTCCGTAAAGGTCGGATATGGCCAACCCCTCCCGGCCGTTAGCCGGCATGTTGCCCTGTGGAGACCGGACTTTCCTCTCGCTTTCACGAGCGATCGCCCGTTCAGCGACGCTTCAGTCTACCATCCAAACCATCCCACCTTCCTGGCCGACTACCGTCCCGGTAAATCCTACAAAACCGTTTGAAGCAATTACCGAAACCAAGTATCGCAAAAGGCGTCTTATGAACGATTTAGTGTATGATTCAGGAATATCAGTTGCCTAACTCGCTTCAATGTCCAACAGGCAGGACACCAAAACCAATTAGTCAGGGGGAGTTGCAATGAAGTGCCGCAGGTACGCGAGGTCCCTCATTCTCTTTTCAGTCATCAGCTCCAGCTTGCTTGCTCAGGGTCTGAACACGACCGCGTCGAAGGAAGACTGGGAAGAGATCAATTTTGAGTTCAACTCGCCTATCCTAACGGACGGATATCCGAGTCTTCTCCGTCTTGCCGAGTTGCTGCAGCAAAATCGCGGCTACAAGGTGAAGCTGGAAGGTCACGCCGACGTTATCGGATCCACCCGCTACAACCAGAGACTGGGCGAACGCCGAGCGACCGCGGTCCGCGAATTCCTGGTTAAGTACGGAGCCAGTGCTGGCCAGGTAACAACCGCATCTTATGGAGAAGCGCAACCGAAGATAGGTAATCGCTCCAAAGAAGCGCGGTTTATGAACCGGCGAGTCTTCATGACGCTCACCGACGAGCAGGGTCGTGTCATTGGCGAAGGCGGAGTCAAGGAAACACTAGGTAGCTTGAAAGACCTTTTCGCAGCGCAGCAGAAATGTTGTGACGAAATCCTGAAGCGGCTGGACAAGCTGGATCAGATTGCCAGCATGTTGCAGAAAATGGTGGGCGACAACGACCAGCTCCGGCGCGAACTTGGCGATCTCCGCAAAGCGCACGACGCTCTGGACCAATACGTCAAGGCTCAACCGAAACCTCTCACCGCAGCGGAAACATCTCAGATCGTCGACACCAGAACGTCCGAGCAGATTGAGAAGGCGCGTATGCCGAGATTCTCAATCCTTGGCCTCAACGCCGGAGCTGACCAGAATGGCGAGTTGACGTTCACGGGACGCGGACGGCTGTTCATGCCTTTCAAAGAACAGTTCGCTGTCCAGATGTCCGGCGAGTACATGTATTTCAGAGATCGTCAGGAAGGTCAGATCGATGCCGGACTGGTCAACCGCTTCCACTCGCGGGCGCAGGCCGGTTTGTTTGCGACCTTTAAGAACGTGAACTTCGCGGGACGCTCTCCGGGCCGCAGCATCTTCTCAGATCGTCCGGTCGCGCCGGATACGGGACAGCTCACAGGCAATGGAACTCTGGGCCAGGCAGCCTTCACACTGGATTACCTCTTCAGCAGGGGCAAGTTTGGCATCTTTGGCACCAAAGGCTTCCTTAATGATGCGGTAATCAGCCGCCTTGCTTTGACGAGCAACGTGTTTTCCGAGAATTACCTGAAGATCGTCGATCAGGCAGGTGTGAATACAACGCTGGGACTGTTCGGAAACAACTACCTCGAAGGCAACATCGGGTATCTGAAGAGTCAGTCGGCAGCCGACCGCGTTGGCGGTACCGCACGCTTCATCTTCCCGCTCAGCAATCGATTTGCGTTCACGATCGAAGGCGGCCTCAACGAAACGATGTTGACCCGCGACAACAATGGTCGCGTTGTTGCCGGATTCCAGTTTGGCAACTTTATGCGCCCGAAGGATTTTCTCGAGGGCTACAACGGAGTGCAGCACGCAGTTCCCGTCGACGTTCCCCGTCTGAGATATGAACTCCTGACCCGCACCGTCCGCACCGGTAACTCCGCGCCAACTGCGAATGCAGGACCCGATCTGATTGGAGTCAGCGCGGGGCAGATTACTCTCGACGGATCTGCTTCTTTCGATCCTGAAGGCGATCCTCTGACCTACCAGTGGACTCAGGTTTCCGGTCCATCCGTAGCTATGTCCGGGATGAACACGGCCCAGATCAGCTTCAACGCGGCCGAGGGCCAGAGCTATGGATTCCGACTCGTCGTTCGCGACCCGCAAGGTTTGCAGGGCGTCGATAGTCTTGCTGTAACCACCACGTCAGTTCAGCAGGCACAGATCGTCCGCTTCCAGGCCGTTCCTACAAACATCCGTGCTGGCGAGCAATCCACCCTCGACTGGCAGGTGCTGAATGCAGACTCGGTAACGATCACCGAAATTGGCAACGTACCGGCGAACGGGCAGCGTGCTGTTTCCCCACAGCGCACGACTCAATACAGACTTACAGCCCGGAATGGCCGTGGCGAAGTTAATGCGGTCGCTACTGTGGTGGTGGAGGCTCGTGCTGCGGCACAGTTCCTCAATTGCACCATCAGCCCAACCACAATCACAGCTGGTGAAGCTGCAACGCTTACTTACTCGACTGCCAATGCAGACAGTGTCACAATCTCCCCTAATATCGGGGCAGTTGACCTCAGCGGGTCTCGCGTTGTAACACCGACGCAAACGACAACTTACACGCTTACTGCTACTAATGCGACAGGGCCCGCGACGTGCAATGTCACTGTGACTGTCAACCCGGCCGGAACTGCGCCGCGTATCGTTTCTTTCACCGCCAATCCGACGACCATAACCGCGGGACAGCCTTCGACCCTTAGCTGGAATGTCGAGAACGCTGAGTCTGTGGACATAACCGGTATCGGGACGGTTCCTGCTCAGGGAACGCGTGAAGTGACTCCGAATACCACCGTCACCTTCACACTTACCGCCCGAAACGCTCGCGGCGAGTCTAGTGCCAATGCGACCATTACTGTAGCGCCACGCACGGCGGCTCAGTTCCTGACCTGCAGCATTACGCCGACAACCATTACCGCAGGCCAGCCTGCCACCATCAATTACTCCACCTCCAACGCGGATGGTGTGACAATTTCACCCGGCATCGGCACTGTCGAACTTAGTGGGTTGCGTGTCGTGACTCCGGCGCAGACAACCACTTACGTTTTGACCGCGACCAGCGCGGGGGGGCCTGCAACGTGCAACCTGACGGTAACGGTCAATCCCGCGGGAACAGCGCCACGAATCATAGCGTTTACAGGCACTCCGTCGACCATCACCGCAGGTCAGTCATCAACACTCACCTGGAACGTGGAGAACGCCGAGTCTG
>JACMLA010000133.1 GCA_014379815.1 Bryobacteraceae bacterium
AGCTTGCCGGTTTAGCTCCCTTTCCCTATTTCGAGAATCTGGTCCCAGGTCTCGCCGGAGGTGGCCTAACAGCTACTCAGGGTGCGCTACGGTTGTTGGAAGACGTCGTCCCCGACTCCACCTACTGGCTGGAAACCACAGACCGCTTGAACGACCCCGCAACCAGCAGACTCGGACAGTTCGCGTTCTACAGCCCGCAGTTTTCCTATCTCCGGGCCATCCGCAGTGTGGGGTCGTCCAGTTATCACTCCATGCAGACCAGCGTTCGCAAAATCTTCCGCAACGGCGATCAGGTCGACTTTAACTGGACGTGGTCGCACTCCTTCGATCTGGGCTCAGTAACAGAAAATCAGCAGAGTGTAAACGACGGTCTGCGCGGCATCATCATCCAGCCTTACAACCGGAAGCTGATGAGAGCAGAATCGGACTTCGATCAGCGGCATAACTTCAATGCAAACTATGTCTACAACCTGCCTATAGGGCGCAATCGCGCGTTTCTTAGCGGAGTTGGCAAAGGTATGAATCTCCTGGTTGGCGGGTGGCAGCTGGCGGGACTCTACCGGCAGACCACTGGGCTCCCGGTCAGCGTGGGTCATGGCCGGACCTGGCCCACCAACTACAACGTCACCGGATGGGCTACACAAGTAGGAGGATTCGAAGACGGCACGAACAAAAACGCTCCGTCGCCTGTAGCGAACTCCGGTAATCCTGCCGCAGAAGCGCGCTTTTCCGGCGCTAACATTTTCAAGAACCCGGCTTCAGCAGTCCAGTCGTTTGGCTTCACTTACGCCGGAGAGATTGGCAATCGCAACAACGTTCGCGGTGACGGTGTGTTCAACTTCGACCTCAGTCTGGCGAAAAACCTCATCATGCCATACAACGAAAAGCACACTTTACAGCTGCGCTGGGAAGTCTTCAACGTACTCAACACGGTTCGCTTCGACCCTCAGAACATCAATCTGTCCCTGAGCGCACTCCCTAATTTCGGTCGCTACCAGGGAACTCTGCAACCCTCCCGGGTTATGCAGGTTTCTATGCGTTACGACTTCTAATCCCCTCAACGGTCCCGGCCAAATAAACCGGGACCGTCTTCTCGCCCCGCCCAGATTTACACTTCTTAACATCCAAAGCCAGAACAGCCACGTCCGGTAAACTTCGAGTATCGGATGAATATTAGGGGACTTTTCGCAACGTTCGCGATGCTGGCCTGTGCCTGCACGACAATAGCCGCAACTTCACACGCAAATCAGCTGAATCGATTGCCAATTCGATTCGAGCCAACGCGAATGGAAGGGATATTTGAGGCCCGTGGTCTGACCTACAAGATGGCGCTCTCCGCCTCAGAATGCCTGCTGGACCTGAAGAGTTCCGGAACTCTCCGGATGCGTCTGCAGAATGCAAACAAGGCAGCGGAAGTCGTGAAGGGTGCCCCGCTTCCAGGAACCGTCACGTACCTTCGAAATGCAGATTTCCGGCCCTCAGTGCCCGGGTACAAGCGACTTACCTGGAAAGAGGTTCTGCCCGGAATCGATGTAGCCTACTACGGAGCAAACGGCCAGCTGGAGTTTGACTACATCGTCACCCCGCGCGCGGAACCCTCCGCAATCCGGGTTCAGTATCAGGGTCAGAAGCAGCTTAGTATCGACTCGGAAGGCAACCTGATGATCGACACCGGCGCGGCGACGCTGGTCCAGAAAGCACCCGCTGTGTATCAGCGTCTCAAGGACTCCTCGCTACGCCTAGTGGCCGCGGGATACGAACTGCGCGGAGACGGTGTTGTCGGCTATCGCGTCAGCTCTTACGACAAGAGTTTGCCTCTCATCATTGATCCCGTGCTGGTGTACTCGCAATATCTTGGAGGCTCCGCGAGCGAGGGGGGTGGTTTCGTTGCGCGTGATTCGCGAGGCCGCCTCTACGTAGCAGGAACCACGTCGTCCACCGATTTCTCGGCGACCGACGGAACACTGCAGCTGATACCCGGCGGACTCTCAGATGCTTTTCTCACCGTTTACGACCCAGCCTCAAATCAGCAGGTCTACTCCACGTTCTTTGGCGGTAGCGGCGCCGACCGCGTTACCGGACTCGCCATCGACGCTGGTGGCCGGGCTTTCCTGACTGGCGGGACATCGTCGACAAACTTTCCCGTTTCTCAGTTCCCGGCTCAGGGGGTCCGCTCCGGGGATACCGACGCGTTCTTCACGGTCATCGACCCTGCAAGAGCCGGCTCTGAAGCGCTGGTGTATTCGACCTATCTGGGAGGATCCGGCAACGACCAGGGCTCTGCCATTGCGGTCCGTGCTGACGGTACAGCGGCTGTGGCTGGCTATACGGATTCCACCAACTTTCCATTACAGGGCACCTCTGCCCAGGGAGCCAACGCCGGTGCTCGGGACGGATTCCTCGCGGTCTTCGACATCTTTCAAACCTTCTCGTACGCGACTTATCTGGGAGGCGGCCGGACCGACTATGCGCGGGCCGTGGCCTTCGCCGGTGACGGATCGATCCTGGTTGCAGGAACCACGCTCTCGGGTGACTTCCCGACGACGGGTACTCCGCGTCAGACCGAGGCAAACGGCGGGGGTGAGGCCTTCGTTTCCAGATACTCTCCGTCCGGCACTCTGACTTACTCAACTTACTTCGGCGATGGTGGTCTGGAAGAAGCGACGGCCATCGCTGCGGGCCCGGGCAACCGTATCTGGTTTGCCGGCTTCACGACATCCAACAATCTTCCTCTTGTCGGTCCCTCGATTTCGCAGAGAGACGGCGCAACCGACATCTTCGTCGCTGGTCTGGATACCAGCGTTCCCCCCGGTCAGCAACTTTATTTCGCAACCCTGATCGGCGGTAACGAATCGGAAGTGCCCTACTCGCTGACCGCAAACGCCGCAGGTCAGCTTGTTGTTGCAGGCTACACAACTTCCCTGAATTTCCCTGTGGCGGGCGGACCCATTCAGGCAAGTTTCGGAGGCGGCTCGACCGATGCGTTCCTGCTCGGCATTGATTCCGCTCAGACAGGAACGGCAGCACTGACATACTCGACATACCTCGGAGGCGCAGGTACCGACATCGCCTTCAGCGGTCTGGGAGAGGCCAATGGCCGCTATCTCGTCAGCGGGTCCAGCACGAGTCGTCGCGTACCGGCAACCAATAGCGCAGACTCTCCCAACAGCCCTGGGGCCGGAGACGGATTTGTGCTCGTGGTAGCTCCCTAGGCAACATCAATGCAGCTAGCTGCGGCCATCGTCCTGTGTGCAGTTGGTGCGATGGGTCTGGCAGCCGCTGACCCTGACTTCTACTCCGATGTGAGTCCGATACTCCAGCGGCGGTGCCGAAGTTGTCACCAGGCCGGGGAGATCGGACCCATGTCTCTGGTGACCTACGCTGAGGTACGGCCGTGGGCGAGTGCCATGCGAGAGTCAGTGAAGCTCGGCAAAATGCCGCCATGGTTCGTCGACTCCGCATCGGGATCGAAATTCGCCAACGATCCGCGGCTTTCCGAATCGGAGATCGCCATACTCGACGCGTGGGTCAGCAAGGGAGCTCCCGAGGGAAAGAGGCTACGGACGCAACAGCTCCGCGAGAGTCCTTATCAAACGCAGTTTTCTTCCGACCTGAGCTTGAGTGTGCCGCAGCCTTTCAAGGTTGCCGCAAACTCGGTAATTGAATATCAGTACTTCGTTCTCCGGCTAC
>JACMLA010000134.1 GCA_014379815.1 Bryobacteraceae bacterium
AGTAAAGACAACCAGGAACAGTAAGTTAGGCCAAAGCACGTCCAGACCGGCCCCTTTCAGAAGTATTCCGCGGGCCACGGTCACAAAATGCCTCACGGGGTTCAACAGAGTGATTGGCTGCAGCCAGCCTGGCATAGCCTCAATGGGAGTCAACGAACCCGATAGAACAGCCAGAGGCGGATTGATGAACAGCGTGAGCAACTGGGTCTGCTGTGCCGATCGTGACAACGTTGCCAGCATCGTTCCAATTCCAATGCCCGCCAGAGCACAGAGCGCAAAGGCTGCGGTAAGCAGAAGGCCATTGCCACGCACCGGAATCTGGAATACCACTTTGGCGAATACGAACACGATCGCCACCATCCCCATCAGCAGAAGGAATATCGGCGCAATCTTGGCAAGGACGACCTCCTGTGAGGTAGCGGGAGTCATCAGCAACTGCTCGACCGTCCCGCTTTCTTTCTCCTTAATCAGAGCTGTGGAAGCAACAATGGATCCGTTGAGAATGATGAGAATGGCCATTGTTCCGGTCACCATGAACCACGCGCTGATCAGGCCAGGGTTAAAGAGAAGCGCAACTCTTGCGGCCACTGGAGCCTGCTTGAGAGTGCTCCCGGACTGCTGCTGATTCCAGACCGCAATCGTGGACGAAATGTAACCTTGAGCAATCGTGGCGACATTTGCGTTAACCGCATTAAGGAGCACCTGAACGCGAGCCTGATCGCCACGGGCGCGATTCTTTGCAAAGTCTTTCTCAATGATCACGCCGACATCGAGGCTGTTCCGATCCAGCGCTTTCTGAACCAGACTCGCGTCCGCATAATAACCAGTCAGAATAAAGCTGCGGTTCTCGGTCAGGGAACTAAGTACATCGCGACTCGCTGAGGTCCTGCTGTAATCCACCACACCGACCCGCAGGTTCCGGACCTCAGAATCGAGCGCAAGCCCGAAAAGCAGGATCTGCAAAAGTGGCGGAACAATGAGGGACAAGATCAGGCGCCGGTCGTGACGGACCTGACGGAGTTCCTTTAAGAACAAGGCACCGAATGGTCCTTCCAGATATCGCTTCATGCGTTGACCTGCATCTTTCTCATCACAAGCCACGCAAACAGGAAGTAAAAGGCTCCGATAACTCCAACCATCGCAACCTGAGTTCCGACTGCGGGCCAGCCTCCGCCCTGAAGGAAAGCGTCCCGGGACACATCGATGAAATACCGCGCCTGCACCAGGGCGGAGACCCACCGTATGCCAATGGGTATGTTGCTAACCGGGAACAGCAAACCCGACATCAGGAATGCAAGCACAAAGCCGCCAGTCGACACGATCTGAACGGCAACAGCCTGGCTGGGAACCGCGGCGCCTACCAGTAATCCGAAAGAGGCGGAGCAAAACAGAAAGAGCACGCTGGCCACGAGAAATGGTACGGGGTCGCCGGCGAAGCGCAATCCAAAAGCGAGCACGGCTAGCAAAAGAGCGAGAGCCCATTCCGCCAGCGCCACCACCATATAGGCGAGAGCCTTTCCAAGAAGGAATTCGAAAGCGGAGATGCTGGAAACGTAAACCTGCAGGATTGTCTTTTGTTCCCCTTCCCGAGACATGGCAAGCGCTGTCAGCAGGGGCGGAAAAATCGAGAGAATGAAGACCAGCATTCCCGGTCCGTAGAATTTCTGTGAATCACGCCCGGGGTTGTACCAGAGCCTGACCTGCAACTGCACCGCTTCAAACGGAGCATTGGTGGTCAGGCCTCGAAGGAAAGCGCGCGTGATCTGCCCAATGTATCCGCGAATCTGATTTGCGGTGTTTGTATCGGAAGCATCGACCTGAGCCTGAATTTCGACCGGTATGTTGCGGCGGATCTTCCGCCCGAAGTCTGCCGGCACAATGAGAACGGCCCGCGCCTCGCCCGCTACCAGTGTTTGCTCGACAGTCCTGTTGTCGGGCAGCGCCACTACGGCCAGCGTGAGCGAAGAACGGACAGTCTCCAGAAATTGACGCGAGAGTGGGGAGTTGTCGTAGTCTAATACGGCGACAGGCATAGCCGTAGGAGTGAGAGACAGCGCAGTGCCCATCAGCAGCATGAGAACCATGGGGAGACCTACGGCAAGCGTGAGCGCGAGCCGGTCACGCAGAATCTGCTTAAGTTCTTTCTGGATCTGGGCCCAGACACGCGTGAACATTGCCTAGTCCTCTTTGCCCACTTTGCCTTGCTGTCGCGATTTTTCGACCACAACGATAAACACGTCCTCCAGCGAGTAAGACTCTTCCCGCATGTCGCGTACAGTAATCTGCTCACTCTCAAGGCGTTCTTTCAGGCTGTTCATCGCAGCATCCGGTTCCTCGTCGACAATGACGTGCAAGCGTTCCCCAAACAGCGACACACGCCACCGGTCCATCTCGCCTTTAAGAAGATTCAGCGCTCGCTGAGGATGGCTGGTGAACAGCTCCAGCAGATGACCTCCCTGCTCTTGCTTGACTCCGCGAGGCGTACCTTCGGCAGCAATCTCGCCGGCAACCATAAAGGCCAGCCGATTGCACTGCTCGGCTTCTTCGAGGTAGTGCGTGGTGACAAGGATCGCCGTGCCCTGGTCCGCGAGCCAGTTGATCATTCGCCAGAAATCCCGCCGCGCGATGGGGTCCACGCCTGAGGTGGGTTCATCCAGAAACAAGACGCGAGGTTCGTGCATGATCGCTGAGCCAAAAGCGACCCGTTGTTTCCACCCTCCTGGCAAACTTCCGGTCAGCTGATTTTCCCTGCCGTCAAGACCGGCAAATTTCACGACCCACTCTTTCCGTTCGCGTCTCTGATCGGCTGGAACTCCGTAAACACCCGCGAAGAAGTCGAGGTTCTCATCGATCGTCAGATCGTCGTAAAGCGAGAACTTCTGCGACATGTACCCAATCTGTTGGCGAACTTTAGGCGATCGTAAACTGCCGGTCTCCCCCGCAAGCGTCATGTCGCCACTCGTCGCGCCCACCAGACCGCACAGCATCTTGATTGTTGTGGTCTTCCCTGCCCCATTGGCCCCAAGCAGTCCGAAGATCTCGCCGTACTTGATCTCAACGTTGACGTCCTTCACCGCCTGGAAGGAACCGAATGTCTTGTTCAATCCACGTGCACCGATGGCGATCTCATCGCGGCGCCCTCCGCGTTCGGTGCGCGACGGAAATGCTGGAATTTCGCGCTCCGCCCCCATGTGCCGCAAGATCGAGACAAACGTGTTTTCCAGCGTGGGTGAGTTTTGCCGTATCTCTGTAACTTCGATGCCCTGGGACCCAAGATGCTCGCGTACTGCTCGTTCCCCTTCCTCGGGATCGCCAACCATAACGTCGAGGCGATCGCCAAAGCGTTGGACGTCCTCCACGTGCTCGAAACCGAGTAACGCCTGCTCCGCTTTGCCAAGGTCAGACGCGTGTAGTTCCAGGCGCTTGAGATTCAGGCTCTCCCGCAGTTCCGTTGGAGTTCCGGTTTGGTGGATCGCCCCTTCATGCATCAAAGCCACGCGTCCGCAGCGCTCGGCCTCATCCAGATATGGCGTTGCGACGACAATCGTCGTTCCATCCGCTGCGAGTTGTGCAAGGGTGTCCCAGAACTCACGGCGGGAGACAGGATCGACACCGGTAGTGGGCTCGTCCAGCAGTAGGATGCGCGGTTCCGCAACCAGCGCACACGCAAGAGCCAGCTTTTGCTTCATGCCTCCGCTGAGCTTTCCGGCGAGACGTTGCTTGAAACTATCCATGCCGAACATCGAGAGATAACGGTCACCGCGCTCCCGGATATCGCGCGACGCAACCCGGCGGAGCTGGCCCATATAGAGGATGTTCTCGTCCACCGTCAGATCCTGATACAAGCTGAACGCCTGAGTGAGGTAACCGACAAATGGGCGAGCCTCGCGGGCGCTGGTACCGAACATCTCCGCTGTGCCCTCGGTGGCCGACATGATGCCACCCAAAATGTGAAAGGTCGACGTTTTGCCAGCACCGTCGGGTCCGATTAAACCGAAAATCTCGCCCTTCCGAACCTCGAGATCGACACCACGAACAGCCCTGGTTTCGCCATAATTCTTCACCAGACCGCGAACGACGATCGCAACTTCTGCAGAAGCCTGCCGCGTGGCTTCTGTCTCTGCTGCGGTGTCCTGTGCAGCAGCTGCCTCGGACGCGATCTCTGGGGCGGAGATCACTTCCGGCTCCTGCGCTCCGGCCACGAGTCCCCTTCGACCAGCACTTCTCCGTCGGCGGGCATACCGGGTTTTGCGAATCCATTGCCGGCTTTCAACTGCATCTTGATGCCGACTACCTGCTTCACACGATCCTCGCGAAAGTACGTGTTCTCTGGCGTGAATGCCGCCTCGGGGTCGATGCGTGACACGGTCGCTTCAAGCGCATTATCCGGAGCCGAGTCCAGATACACACGCGCAGCCTGACCGACGCGTACCCGGCCAATCTGACCTTCAGGGACATAGGCCCGCAAATAGACTTTCTTCAAGTCCAGCATGGTTGCGATGGACGTCCCGGCGTTGATCACCTCGCCCGGTTCTGCCGTGCGAGTCGCGATCGTGCCGCCGAACGGAGCCTTGATCTTCAGATCCTCCCGATTTGCGCGCGCTTCTTCCAGCTTCGCGCGAACCTGATCCGCCTCGGCTTGAGCAACAGCAATTTCCGACTGCTGCTGAATGATTTGCTGGCGAACTGCGCTGGACTGAGCGTTGCGAATATCAGGGTTCGTCAACCCCGAACGGGCAGTGTTTACCGCACCTCGCGCTGCCTCAACCAAACGGCGTGCCGAGTTGACCGACGCAACACGGGAATCAGCGGTCGTGACGGCTTCGCGAGCCTGACGTTCCGACACAGCCCCAGTCTTCGCAAGCCGCGTGTACGCTTCCCGATCGTACTGGGCCAGTTCCAGAGCCGCCTGCCGCTCAGCTAGCTGCGCTTCAGCGGATGCGACCTGCGCTTCTGCTTCGACGACCCGCCCTTCCGCTTCCTGCCGGGACTGACCAACCCCAAGCTGACTTTCCTTCAGCTGTTCATTCAGGACCCCGATCTGCTGGCGTGCCGAACGAACCCGCGCCTCAGCCATGGTGAGAGCTGCCAGTGCCGCCGACTCCCGCGCCCGGATCTGCTGGTCGTCGAGGGTGGCTAAGACTTGTCCTGCACGGACCTGGTCGCCCTCTCGCACCGTGATCTCGAGAATGCGTCCGCTGACTTTAGCCGCTACGGCCGACTCGTCGCCTTCGACGCGGCCAGTAATCGCCACGACATTGGGCGGGACTTCCGGGGGACGCAATGCGAGCCAGATCAGCACGCCTGCGACGCCAGCCAGAATCAATCCGCCTGCGACAAAAAGCATGCGGCGACGTTTGGCGCTGGCAGCCTCTTTCTTTTTGTCATCCTCCTTTCGCTTCTCGTCTTCCTTCCGCTTTTCTTCTTCCTTGCGCTTCTCGTCCTCTTTTGGCTTGGCAGCGGGATCTGCCGGCGGAGTCGAAGTCCCGGAAGGCTGGCCCTGCTGATTCTTGCCCTGCTCAAGCTCCGCTACTGCCTGGTTTCCATCTTTCTTCTCTTCTGGCATGTCATCCTTTCCGGACCAGGAGGTCCTGCTGGCGCCGCACACGCAAGTCACGCATGGCAGCAAGGGAGAAGCGGCTTATGTGCGCAGCGATTTCGTCTATATCGCTGTTGGTCAGGTTCTCCGTTTCCGGCCAAAGGTGCGCCAGTACGGGTCGGGCATGAAGATAGTGGAGGCACTGCGCAATCACACTGTGAGCGCATAACCGGACTTCTTTGGACTCAGCGGGGGCTTCGACCAGACTCGCGATCACCGAGCGGAGGTGCTGCTCGTGAGGACGAATTGCCTGCTCCACGATAAGGCCAAGTGCAGGCGTTGGCTGCGACATCTCATGCGCCATCAGCTGCCGCCACCACACCGGCCGTTCTTTCTCAAGAACACCTTTCAAATGGGACTGGACAAACCATTCCAGCTCTCTCTCGGGATCGCCGGGATACTTTTCTTGGAGAGGGATTTTCTCAGCCAAAAGGCTGAAGCGGAAAACCTCCTGGTAAATACCCAGCTTGTCGCGAAAGTGGTAGTTTACAGCCGCAACATTGGCCCCCGCACGGTCGCAGATATCACGAATTGTGGCGGCCTGAAAGCCGTTCTCAGCAAACACTTGCCCTGCCGCATCAATCAACCGGGCACGGGTCAATTCACTCTTCGAATCGTCAGCAGCCGGAGGCGTCACATGGGACTTGACGCATTCGCAGGTGCCATTGATCCAGCAATTGTTTTAAAATTGTGTTTCAAACAGTGGTTTAAACAGTGAAGAGCTGTACTGATCGTCTCCAGTTGCCTTAGGGATTTCGATCAGAACGTGGACGCTGAAAGCATGCGCAAACCACAATTACAACCGTTAGGGAATTGCGTTGTTATGCTGACGGAACTACCTTATGGCAAATCAAAACTGGTGGCGACTCTTCCTGGCGCTCCTGCTTTTCAGTGGTGCGAAAATCAATGCGCAAGAGAAGGCAATAGCCTTTACAGGAGCGCGCGTTATCCCGATTAGTGGTCCGGAGATTCCGCAGGGCACGATCGTGATCCGGAACGGGAAAATTGAGCGTGTTGGGCCAACTGCCGCCGTTGCAATTCCAGCCGATGCTGAGCGACGGGACGTTTCGGGCAAAGTAATCATGCCCGGTCTGGTGGACTCCCACAGCCATATCGGAAGCGCAGAGGGTGCTGATTCCGCAGCCCCGATACAGCCCGATGTTCGCATTCTCGACTCCCTCGATGCGCGTCATTCTTCCATTCAGAAGGCCCGCGCAGGCGGACTCACCACAGTAAATGTAATGCCGGGTTCCGGGCACCTGCTGAGCGGTCAAACTTTATACATCAAGCTTCGGGCGGAAGCGCGTGTTGTAGACGACGTCGTGATTCGCCTGGCGGATGGCTCCATCGCCGGGGGTATCAAAATGGCCAATGGTTCGAATCCGCGGCGTGCCTCACCATTCCCGGGCAGCAAAGCAAAAGCCGCTGCTCTGGTTCGGGAACAGTTTGTAAAAGCGATCGAATACCGCGACAAACTCAAGAAGGCGGAGGGAGATGTCTCAAAGCGTCCGGCTCGCGATCTCCGACTGGAATCGCTGGTTGACGTATTGGATGGCAAGCGAATCGTACAGCATCATACGCACTCGCACAACGACATACTTACGGTCCTGCGGCTGGCCGACGAGTTTAAGTTCCGGGTAGTCCTCCATCACGTCAGCGATGGCTGGAAAGTTCCGCAGGAGATTGCGAACGCGAAGGCGGCCTGCTCGGTGATCGTAATCGACAGTCCTGGCGGAAAGATAGAAGCCAAAGACTCGCGTCTGGAAACGGCGGCAATTCTGGACAAGGCAGGCGTGCTGGTAGGCCTCCACACCGATGACGGTGTCACCGACTCGCGCCTCTTCCTGCGAAGTGCAGCGCTCGCCGTCCGCGCGGGTCTGCCGCGAGAAAAAGCTTTACAGGCGGTCACTATCGCCAACGCGCGAATGCTGGACCTGCAAGATCGCGTAGGCACTCTGGAGCCCGGAAAAGACGCGGATCTGGTGATCTTATCCGGCGACCCGTTCAGCGTCTACACCAATGTGCTCCAAACCTGGGTAGAAGGGCGCAAGGCTTTTGATCGTGAGCTTCCGAAAGACAGGATTTATCAGGTGGGCGGACCAGGAGCCAGTTATGACTCGCGCTATCCGTCAGAAGTAGAGGAGTACTAGCTTGGTCCGAACACTTGTGATTCAGGTACTCTTAGCCGCTTTGACTTCGGGGGCAGCCTTCGCACAAGTCGCTGTTGTGGGCGAGACCGTCTACACCATGGCAGGCGCACCCCTGAAGAATGGCGTCGTATTGATCGATGGATCCGGCCGCATTCAGCAAGTCGGGTCCGCTGCGGAGATAAAGACACCCTCTGGCTACAAGGTGCTGCGAGCGAAAGTAGTCACACCGGGACTGATCGACGCCCACACGGTGGTTGGCTTCACAGGCTATCTGAACCAGCCTCAGGATCAGGAACAGGTGGAACGATCGGCAAGTGAACAGCCTGAACTCAGGGCCATTGACGGCTACGATGCCCG
>JACMLA010000135.1 GCA_014379815.1 Bryobacteraceae bacterium
GCACCATTCTTCGATTGAACGTAGTGAGCGATTGCGTATTGAGGAAGGACTTAGTGAAGGCGGGTTTAAAGCGGTAGTTGCGTCCAGCAGCCTCGAGTTAGGCGTGGATTTCCAGGCTGTGGATCAGGTGCTGCTGATCGGCACGCCAAGGGGTGTTAGCCGGACCCTTCAAAGGTTGGGACGAAGCGGGCACCGGGTAGGCGGAGTCGCGAAAGGGTACCTTGTCCCGACAAGCGTCCCGGACCTGATGCAATCGGTCGCGCTTCGGTTTGCGGCAGCGGCGGGAAAGCTGGACGCGCTTAGGGTAGCGGTTGCTCCGCTGGATGTACTGGCGCAGTCCCTTCTGGGGATGAGCATCGAAAGGCCCTGGAAGTTGTCGGACGCCTATGAACTCGTAACGCGCTCGGGACCTTATCTCGATCTGCCGCTTGAAGATTTCGAAGCAGTCATCGAATACCTGGCCGGGGGCGGCAGGGTACTGGGTCCGTATGGGACTTACGGCAAGATTCTGGCGGAGAATGGCCAGTTCCGAGTCGCAACGACACGCGTTGCCCGGGAATATTACATGAATATCGGCACGATATCGGACGATTTTCAGGTAAAGGTGGTCAATAAAGCACATCATCGTCTGGGCGAGGTGGAAGAAGGCTTTCTTGCGGCATTGCAGCCAGGCGATGCGTTCACCATCGGAGGTCGCGCGGTTGTCCTCGAACGCCTGCACCAGACCACAGCGGTTGTGAAACCCGCCACTGGCGAGCGAGTACAGACCCCGCGCTGGATGGGACCCAAGATGCCCCTGACAGCACAGCTGGCCGAAGAGGAGCGCCGGCTTCGAAGAGAGTTGCGCAATGCCTGGACGGCAGGCGGCTCCAGCGCTTGTCAGACGCTGCTTCGCTGCGATTGGGAAGTCGAGGAAGATGTCGTGGAGCGCCTTCTGATCTATCTGGAACGCCAGAATAAGGCGGCTCCCATCCCGGCGGACGACCCGGTTCAAATTGAGCGCGTGCCCGAGGGCCGATCCATTCTGACTCTCTTTCATGTGGTTGCGGGGCGGGCGGTAAACCGGTCTCTTGCCTGGGTAGTTGCGCACCGGCTTGGAGTGACAGGAAGCGTGGTCGCGAACCATAACGATCACGCGTTTCTGCTGTCGATGAGCCCGAAGGATCAACCGGATGAAGAGGCGATGCGACGTGCACTGAATCCGGTGAACTTCCGCCAGGATCTGCAGGCCGCCCTGGAGCGGACCGAGACGCTGGGACGCCAGTTTCGCCCTGTAGCGGAGATAGGTCAGCTGATCCCGCGCAGAACGTATCGCGGTCCGACTCCAGCAAAGGCGTCGAGCTGGAACGGGTCGTTGCTGTACACCACGCTGCGCCAGCACGAGCCTGAGCATCCACTGGTGCGGGAAGCGATTCGCCTCACGATGGAAGACATGATGGACGTGGAACGGGCACAAGCCGAAGCAGCCAGGCTGTACGCGTCAAAATGGGAGATATTCGACCTGCCGAGACCGACGCCTTTCGGACTGGAGTTGTTTGCCGCATTCAGCCGGGAAACGCTGCTGGCCCAGGATCCCGATCGAGCTCTGGACGAACTGGTGAATGCACTGTATGAGCAATGGGGCAACGATAGCGGGAACACCGGAGGAGCGCCGGAGACTGGGCGGGAACAGCCGCTTGCTGGAGATCCGCCCCGGAACGTTCGCACACGCAAGCGGCGCTTTGTGGCTCGCTGATTCCGGAACGCTTCTCGCAGCAGATGTCCACCTTGGCTACGGCTGGGCTCTGCGGCGACGCGGGCAGCTGGGTCCGGTTGGCGATGATCTCGTGTGTCGCAAGCTAATGGAAACGGCACAGGAATTGCAGCCTGGAGAGATTGTCTTTCTCGGAGACCTGGTGCACGCGCCGCGTCCCGCGCCTGAAGAGAGGCATGAAGTGGAATCGACCTTAAGAACACTGGCGGAAAAGTGCAAGGTCGTCGTCGTTCTGGGAAATCACGATCGCGGCTTTGTGAGGGACTTCCCTTCCCTTCCCGTCGAAATCTGTCGGATGTGGCGGGGAGGCAACGGTGAGCTTGCGGTGCACGGCGACCGGGAGATACCGGAGGCGGAACACGTCATCATCGGACATCTTCACCCGGCTCTGGGTGTTACCGATCATGCCGGTGCGTCGCATCGCCTGCCGGTGTTTATTTCAGGTGACGTGCTGACGCTTCTGCCCGCGTATTCGCCTCTGGCGGCTGGTTGTGACATCCGCGACGGGATTGCTATCCGGCCTCACGGTGCGAAGGTTTTTGCGGCTTCCGGAATACGAGTTGTGCCGCTTGGAGGGCTGGAGCGTTTCTCCCGCCGCTGAGCTTACCGTTTTGCCTGGCGGTCTAGCGGTGCACCATGCCATTTTCGATGGCGAACCGGATCAGCTCAGCGGTAGAACGAAACCCCAGTTGCTGCATTACAGCAGCCTTATGGAATTCGACTGTTTTGGTGGAAATACTCAGCCGCCAGGCAATCTGTTTTGCTGAGCATCCCTCGGCCACTAACTGCACGACTTCGCGTTGCCGCGGCGTGAGCTGTCCGCCAAACAGCTCCCCGGGATTGATCTCAGGATCGAAACGTGCGGCTTCATCGGGCTGGAACAATGCCTTCGAAACGAAGTATCGTCCCAGAACGACTTCTTCAATGGCCTGAAGCAATTCGATGGCAGCGCTTTGCTTCAGGACATAACCGTGGGCCCCTGCTGTAAAGGCGGCTCTCATATACTGCCTGTCATTGTGCTGCGTTACGACCAC
>JACMLA010000136.1 GCA_014379815.1 Bryobacteraceae bacterium
TCCTGTCCGACGACCTCGGATGTCATCTCACCGCTATCTCCATCGACCCCTCCCAGCCCTTTCCCCGGGAAGCGGAACCTAAACCGGAAACGCTGACCGAAGTTGCCGCGCTGGTGAAAAGCAGCAATTCACAAATCGGATTTGCGCAAGACCCTGATGGCGACCGTCTGGCAGTTATCGACGAAACGGGTCAGGTGCTCGACAACGACGACGTGCTCGCGCTGGCGGTGGAAGCTGCGCTGGAGCGGCTTCCTGGACCTGTGGTCGTCAACCTCACTACCTCATCGGCGATTGACGATATCTGCGGCAGGTTCCATCGGAAGGTCTATCGCACACCTGTCGGTGAGGCGAATGTAGTGGAGCGCATGGAAGCCACGCAAGCGTCAATTGGCGGAGAAGGCTCCAGCGGTGGAATCATCTTTCCCTCAGTGCACTTGTGTCGCGATAGTTATAGCGGTATGGCAATGTTCCTGGGAAGAATGGCGGCCACAGGGTTGAAGATTTCGGAGCTGGTCGCGCGCCTGCCCCGCTACTTTCGCCGTTTTGGCAAGGCTGAGTATCGACACGGGCAATTGCCGGCACTGATGCAGGATTTAGAAGCAGCTTTTCCGGATGCGAGTTGCGACCGGCTGGACGGACTGAAGCTGATTTGGGATGGATCCTGGATTCACGTTCGCTCGTCCAACACGGAACCAGTGCTCAGACTGGCTGCTGAGGCCAGAGAGGAGCGTCGGCTGGACGAACTCTGGAACAAATTGACGAGTCTACTTCGTCCGTGAAGGATCTGGCACAGCGGGAGCGGGACTACGTGAATCCGGAACGATGAATTGCGTTTCTCCGGGCTTCATCAGCTTTAGCTTCTGGCGTATTTCCAGTTCCTGAGTGGCCCGGTCATGCTGCAACAAGTCGATACGCTCGCGTTTGCGGGCATTTTCCGTAGCCAGCGTGGCATTCGTATCCTGCAGCCGCTGGATCTCAGTACGTTTATCGGCAAGGGCAGCGAGTCCGTTTGGACCCCGGAGCGCCACGATTCCATAGGTACCAATTGCCAGTACTGCCAGCAGCAAGCCCGATTTACTCAGCAGTTCTTTCATTGATCTTTGCCCCGGCGGACCGTCACATTTCTTTATAGAATTGTTTCGGCCAGAAAGCCAGCACCTTCGGGTTAAAACTAACACATGGACGAGCCTGTCGTCGCGCTAAGCACAACCGGGTCCGAAGAAGAAGCTCTCAGAATCGCTTACTCTCTTACAGAAAACCGTCTGGCGGCTTGCGTAAATCTGGTGCCCGGCGTACGCAGCGTCTACCGGTGGAAGGGGAAGGTGGAAGAAGCGCAGGAGTACCTGCTGATCATCAAGACCCGCAAGGGCCTGATGCCCGAAGTAGAGGCTGCTGTGCGCAGTCTCCACAGCTACGAAGTACCTGAACTGATCACCGTACCGGTTACCGGAGGGTATGACGCTTACCTGAACTGGCTCGAGCAGGAGACCCGGTAGCAGTACTGGGGATTACGAGATCCTTGCACCCGGTGGCCCGCCCATGATGAGATAGAACGCGGATGACGCAACCGACCCCGGCTCCGCACACACACCCCGTCCCAATCGGACAGCAACCGACCCGGACCCGTTACTGGGTCGTTGTTTTCGCGATAACACTGGCGATTCTGTCGTATATCGACCGGGTCTGCATCTCTCAGGCCGCTACACCCATCATGCGCGACCTGAACCTGACCCGGACGCAGATGGGTCAGATCTTTTCATCATTCGCTATCGCCTATGCCCTGTTCGAGGTGCCCGGCGGATGGCTGGGCGATCGCATAGGTGCACGCAAAGTACTCATGCGAATCGTGATCTGGTGGTCCGCGTTCACCGCCATCACCGGATACATGTGGAGCTATTGGTCGATGTACATCGCACGCTTTCTTTTTGGAGCGGGCGAAGCAGGTTGCTTCCCGAATCTGACGAAAGCCTTCTCCGCGTGGTTGCCGAATCATGAACGAACACGGGCTCAGGGCATCATGTGGATGTTCGCGCGATGGGGTGGCGCATTCACTCCGCCACTAGTCATTCTCGTGTTCAACTACATGTCCTGGCGTACGGCGTTCGTCTTGTTCGGTGCGCTCGGAGCATTTTGGGCCGTCGCGTTCTACTTCTGGTATCGCGACAATCCCCGCGATCACAAGGACGTGAACCAGGCCGAACTTGCCCTGCTCGCTGGTAATGAGAGGCTGGCGACCGGACATGGCGACGTTCCGTGGGGTAAGCTCCTCAAGTCCCGGACGATCTGGCTGCTGTGGGCTCAGTACTTCTTCATCACCTATCCCTGGTACTTCTACATCACCTGGCTGCCGGTATTTTTGAAAGAACGCTACCCTCTGCTCACTGACTCGGAGCGGGCGAACCTCGCGGTACTGCCACTGTTCTTTGGCGGCATCGGAAGCGTCTTCTCGGGCTTCTTTGCTGCCAGAGTCACGACCTGGACCGGCAGCACAAAAGCGACCCGCCGCATTCTGGCCTGCACAGGATTCTTCGGTGCGACGGCAATGCTACTGGTGTTTATACAGTTTCAGGGTACTGGCAGGGGAGCCACCATGGACGCCGCTCTGATGTCTATGGCCTTCCTGGCGCTCACCAGCTTCTTCAATGATCTGGTAATGCCCGGAGCGTGGGCCACGTGCATGGACGTGGGTGGGAAGTACGCGGGAACCGTGTCTGGCTCGATGAACATGATGGGCAACCTCGCCGGATTTGTCGCTCCGACTGTTGGTGGTTTGATTGTCGACGCAAAACTGGGCTGGAGCACCTTCCTGTACACAATGGCTGTGATGTACTTCCTTGGCGGCCTCTGCTGGCCGTTCATCGATCCGACAAAGCCGCTGGACCCCGAGGACGCAGTAGACCACCCATAGTCGAACACCGAAATCGAACCGGGAAACACCCGGCGCGCACTGGCATCCACACATGGAGGAGATTGCCTGTGCTCTCATTCGGACAAACGAAGTCACTGCTCGTACACACCTGGCAAGACTGGAATCAGGACCAGGCCCCGCGACTTGGGGCGGCTCTCTCTTTCTACACCATGCTCTCGATCGCGCCTCTGCTGATCCTGCTGATCGCGATCGCAGGGCTCGTGTTCGGGGAGGAAGCAGCGCGGGGCCAGCTGTTCGGCCAGATCCGTAGTCTGGTTGGAGATGAGGGCGCGGGCGCCATTCAGGAGATGGTCCAGAATGCCAGCAAGCCCGGTAGCGGTGTGTTCGCGAGCCTTGTTGGCTTCGTTACCTTGCTCGTTGGTGCCAGTACCGTGGCGACGGAACTACAGTACGCGTTGAATCAAATCTGGACACACAAGCCGATTGACGATCCTGGCGGAATTACCTCCATGGTCAAGCAGAAGGGCCTTGCACTGGCGGTGGTGCTCGGAGCCGGGTTTCTGCTGGTAACGTCCCTCGCCGTCAGCTCGGTTATTGCGGTGGCCGGGACCTGGTTTTCCGGGTTTCTCCCTTTGCCTGAGCTCGCGTTGCAGGTACTCAACCTGCTTCTGAGCATTGCGGTCATCACTGGCGTCTTTGCCGTGCTGTTCCGCTATCTTCCCGACGCTGTTCGACCATCCTGGCGTGATGTCTTACCCGGTGCTTTATTCACCTCCGTCCTGTTCTCGATAGGCAAGACACTGATCGGCCTGTACCTTGGAAAAGCTAGCGTCGGATCGACGTACGGAGCCGCCGGCTCGCTTGTGATTGTCCTGATTTGGGTTTACTACTCCGCACAGATCCTGTTCTTTGGAGCCGAGTTCACCCAGGTTTATGCCCGCGAGTATGGGACCGATCCTCTCCATTGCCGAGGACGGTCGAAAGCAGAGCCGCAACACGCGGAACCGGTTCGCAAGAAGTGAACCAGCATCAGGAATGGCCGGTGCTCTGATTGGACGGCGCTGGCTGTAACCCGCATCTTTCGTGGATTTCGCCGATAATTCCGGAACTTTACCGAGGGCCTGGACGAATGTCTGTTGAAGCGAGACAACAAACCATGCGATTAGCAAACACTCTCACACTCACATTGACCACGGCCCTTGTGGCGTTCGGTCAGGCAGACATCATTCATTTGCGAGTTCCTCCTCCAGCACCAAGTGAATCCGCCTCCCCAGTTACAATGCAACTCAGTGGGAGCGCCGACGCTCAGCACTCCCAAAGCCGGGGATACATCAGCACGTTTGACTTCGTTCGTAGCGAGTTTGGATCGGGCGAGGTTGTAAAGTCGGCTCCGTACAGCGCTGAAGCCACCACAGAAACTGTGCAGACCCTGCAGGATGGCAACCGGATCGTCCACCGGGATAGCACCACCATTGCTCGGGATGGGCAAGGGCGAACCCGCCGCGATCTCACGATGCCTTTGCTTCCAGGACTCAGCGCCGCTGACGCCCCGAAGTTGTCGTTTATCTTCGATCCGGCCGCGAATATCAGCTACACGCTGGACCACAATTCGAAAACGGTCCGAAAGATGACGGGGCAGGGTGCCTCGGTGCATTTCAGCACGAAGTCGGACTCCGGTGCGACCGCGGTAATCGATACACACGTCGTGACGAAGGATCGACCGTCCGCTAATCGAATGGTTTTCATGCGCACTGAATCTCCGGACGCAAAGGGAGGCAAAACCGAGAGCCTTGGCAAACAGACCATCGAAGGTGTCCTTGCGGAAGGAACCCGAAGTGTGACTACCATCCCCGCGGGACAAATCGGAAATGAGCGGGCGATCGAAGTCGTGAACGAACGGTGGTACTCGCCTCAACTGAAAACCGTGATCCTTTCCCGGCATACAGATCCCCGGCAGGGAGAGACTACCTACAAGCTGACTAACTTGCGGCTGGGAGAGCCTTCGCCCGGGTTGTTTGAAGTGCCCGCAAACTACACCGTGCAGACTGCGAATGAAAGAATTATTCAGTTCGACCGCACGCCTGCACCAAAGGAATAGTTCGTTTTTCCCCGGACGCCCTCCGATTCTCTTCGGGGGGCGTCTCTTGTTCACGCCCAACGTTACAATGCAATTTGGCGTGAAGCTCACTATATCGAAGGAGAACTATCTCAAGGCTATCGCCGAGGCCCAGTCGGAAGGCGAGACTGTCATTGCGGCAAGTCTCGCACGATGGTTGAACGTTTCTCCGCCCGCAGTAACGGCTGCGATCAAGCGATTACGCAGGGACCAGTTGATCGGCGTTGCCGAGGAAGGTGAGATCACTCTGACTGCCGCCGGAAACGCAATTGCAAGCCGGATCCTGAATCGTCACCACCTGATCGAGCGTATGTTGAGCGAGATCTTCGGAATGGAATGGTACAAGGTCCACGACGAAGCCGAGCAGATGGAGCACGCGGTCAGCGAGGAATTTGAAAAGCGCCTCCAGGACCGGCTGGGAGCCGAAGACGTCGCCTGTCCTCATGGCAACCGCGTATCGCTCGACTCCCCCGAAGAACGTCGCCGCAGAGGCTGGAAGAAGCTGGACGAGTTTGAGCCTGAGACCTCCATTCGCATCACGAGCGTATACGAGCGCGACCGGCGCTTACTGGAATACCTCGACGAGCTGGGAGTTCGCCCAGGCGCGGAACTCAATATTGTTTCGAGGAACTATGACGAAACGATCACCCTTGGGGTAAGCGGCTCCATTGTGCCGCTTGGTGTGTCGGCTGCTGCCCGCATCTGGGGTGAGGCGATTGGCTGAGCCCGACTTCAAGCAATCGCAGCAGGCTGGCCTATCTGGGCGCGGAACCAGTCAAACGTGAGCCGCAGGCCATCTTCAAAAGAGATCTCAGGCTCCCATCCAAGTACTTCCCTGGCGCGACGTATATCAGGCTGACGTCTCCTGGGATCGTCCTGTGGCAAAGGTTCATACACAATTGGGCAGGAGTTACTCGTTAAACTCCGGATTTCCTGGGCAAACTCCAGAATCGTCATCTCACGCGAATTGCCCAGATTTACAGGGTATGGTTCCCGGCTGTGCGCCAGCAGGTGTAAACCCCTGACCATGTCCGAGACATAGCAGAAACTTCGCGTTTGTGAGCCATCTCCGTAGACAGTCATTGGCTTGCCATTCAGAGCCTGATCCAGAAATGCCGGTACGACCCTGCCATCCTTCAACTGCATGCGCGGACCATAGGTGTTGAAGATGCGCGCGATGGAAGTACGCACTCCATGCACGCGGTGATAGGCCATCGTCATTGCTTCGGCGTATCGCTTGCTTTCGTCGTAGCAGGACCGGGGACCCACCGGATTTACGTTACCCCAGTAAGTCTCCTTTTGTGGGTGTTCCAGAGGATCGCCGTAGCATTCTGAAGTGCTGGTCAGAAGGAACAGGGACCCATGCTGCAGCGCAAGCTCGAGCATGTTGCGCGTAGCCGTGGACCCACTCTCCAGCGTCTCGATCGGATGCCGCATGTAATCTTTGGGACTCGCAAGCGAAGCCATGTGCATGACGCAATCAATGGGGCCGTCGACAGCAATCTGCTCCGTGACATCCGCCTTTATGAATTGAAACCGGGGGTCAGAATTGAGGTGCTCCACGTTTTCCAGTGCTCCCGTAATCAAGTTGTCGAGCACGACGACGGTGTGCCCACGGTGCAGCAGGTAGTCACACATGTGGGATCCAATGAATCCAGCCCCGCCGGAGATCACGTAACGCAAACTTAGGGTTCCTCCAAACGAGTTATGGTAACGCGCGCTCCCCTGCTGGAGCCGCGCCTCTCGTTAGATTCCAGACATGTTACATTCCAGGCGTGTCCCTGACTGAGAGTGCGGTCTTTCTTACGCTGCTCTGCATCTCCTCCTTTCTTTTCTGGCGAAGATTATCTCCGGTCGTAAGTACAATCCGGTTGTCAAAACCTGATCCCGGGTTCCGTTGGGGCTCGACAGGAAAACGAATTCAGGCGTTCGTCTGGGAGGTTCTCTGTCAGGGCAAGGTGATTCAGCAGCGTCCTTTGCCGGGCATCGCTCATGCACTTGTTTTCTGGGGATTCCTGGCCTTCGGGCTGGTCACAATCGACCACATCGCCGCAGGGTTACGCCTCGACCTGCTTGCGCCGGAAGGATTTTTCGGCCAATTCTATTTCGCGTTTGCTGGCCTGTTTGCGATCGCTGTTGCTGTATCGATAATCGGCCTCGCAGTGCGACGTTTTCTCGTGCGCCCCATATGGCTGGGCAAGATCTCTTACGAATCGGGCTTGATTGCTCTGCTGATCCTGACCCTGATGCTGACTTACCTTGCGTCGTGGCTCTGGCTCCCTGAGACCTCGGGTGGCGGGCGAGTGGACTGGTGGGTGCACACGATTGCGCTCCTCGTCTTTCTGCCCCTCGTCCCGCATACAAAGCACCTGCATCTGATCCTGAGCCCGGTCACGATCTTCCTGAAGCGAGATGGCTTCAGTCAGATTCCTCCGCTAAACGGGGACGAAGACTTTGGCATTCAAACTGGGAAGGACATCACTAATCTAGTCGCACTGCAGGCCTTCAGTTGCGTCGAGTGCGGCCGATGCACCGAGCATTGTCCTGCTAACAATACAGGGAAGGTGCTGGATCCGAAGAAGCTAATTGTAGGTCTGCGCCGCTACCTGCGGGATCATGGACCCGGAGCAGACGCAGTCATTGTAGGAAAAGGCGGAAGTGAGCTTCTTTCTGTGGAAGATCGGCCTGATGCGAACAATTCCGTCGCTCCCTATATACCCGAGGAGATGCTCTGGCAGTGCACCAGTTGCGGAGCATGCGAGTATCAGTGCCCCGTCGGCATTCAGCATCTTCCAATCATCATTGGCCTCCGGAGAGGCCTCGTCAATACAGGTCAGTGGGAAGACGAATATGGGGAGAAGCTCTTTCTTTCGATTGAGAAATATGGCAATTCGCTCGGGTTCTCTTCATCGGAACGGGACAAATTCATCACGAAGTCTGCTTTGCCGACTTTTGATGGCCATCAGGAATACTGCCTCTGGCTGGGATGTATGGGCGCCTACGACCCGGGTGGTCGCGAGATCATCTTGTCGCTCACTCAGGTGCTGGACTATCTCGGCGTAACCTGGGGCGTGCTGAAAAAAGAGAAATGCACTGGCGACCCGGTCCGACGCCTTGGCAACGACCTTCTGGTAGGAACTCTTGCCGAATTCAACGCGACCCAACTGGGCGCGCATCCCGAGGTCAAAGTTCTCACAATCTGCCCACACTGCGTCCGCACGATGACCGAGGATTGGAAGGAGTTTGGTGTCACCGTCCAGGTGGAGCACCACAGTACCTTTCTGGCTCGGCATGCTGCTGCTTTGCCGACCGCAGGCAGGGACAGTGGGCAGACAGGAAGTGTTACGTTTCATGACCCCTGCTACTTGGGTCGCTATGAAGACACTTACCAGGCACCTCGCGAAGTGATTTCACGAACGGCCACGGTACTCGACCCGCCCCGTGCGGAAGAACGCGGCTTCTGTTGTGGAGCAGGCGGTGGCCGCATGTTTTTAGGGGAGGAGCCAGGAGAGCGTGTGAATGTAGTGCGCGCCCGGCAACTCGCATCTACGGGCGCTGCCACGATAGCCGCAGCTTGCCCGTTCTGCAGTTCCATGTTTCGGGACGCACTTGCGCAAATCTCGCCAGCACCTCCAAAGCTACTGGACATCGCTCAGATCGCAGCGGCTTCTCTGCCCCGCAAACTGGAAGTATTGTGAAAACCGCTCTTGCAAAGATTTGCCTCTTCGCCAGCTGTATCGTGGCGGTGCCCAACCTTCCCGGGCAGGCCCAGTTGTCGCTGGACCTCATTATTGAAGGGGGTCGTGTCGCGGATGGTACCGGGGCGCCCTGGTACATTGCTGACGTAGGGATTCGTGGCGACTCCATCGCGGCGCTGGGGAACTTGACAGGCGCGACTGCTCGTCGTCGCATCCGAGTAAACGGTCTCGTCGTTGCTCCCGGCTTCATTGACGTACACAGCCACGCGGCCCGCTTTCTCCCGGTGAATCCAACGCTCGAAAGTCACATTCGCCAGGGCGTCACATCCGTCATCGAAGGTCCGGACGGAGGCGGTCCTGTCCCTGTGGCGCCAGCGCTCGCAAAGCTCACTGAGATCCGTCCCTCGATCAACTTTGGCTACTACTCAGGTCATAACTCAGTGCGTACGAAAGTGATGGGCCTGGTAAATCGGCCTGCGACGCCGGAACAGATGGCGCAAATGAAGGCTCTGGTCCGGCAGGACATGCTCGATGGAGCATTCGGACTCGCAACGGGTCTCTTCTACGTGCCGGGCAACTACGCTTCCACCGAAGAAGTTATTGAATTGGCAAAGGTCGCAGCACCTCTGGGCGGAATGCACATCTCGCATATGCGCGATGAGGCCGCAAACATCGTCACCAGCGTCAAAGAGACCATCCGGATCGGCGAGGAAGCCGGCCTGCCAACCCAAATCTCTCATCACAAGATTATTGGCAAGCAGAACTGGGGTTTGAGCGGCGATACGCTCCGCCTGGTTGCGGAAGCAAGGCAGCGCGGTATCGACGTCACCATCGATCAATACCCCTACACTGCTTCGAGTACAGGAACCGGCGCTATGTTTCCCCAATGGTCGCTCGAGGGTGGGTCTTCAGCATTACGCGAGCGGCTCAAAGCGCCCGAATCCAGAGCAAGGATCAAGCTGGAAATTGAGCGCCGCATCCGCGAAGACCGGGGAGGCGGCGATCCCGTAAATGTCCAGTTTGCCCGCTGTGAGTGGGACCACTCACTCGACGGACGAACACTGGCCGACGCTACTGCTGCCCGAGGATTGCCCGTGAGCATAGCGAATGCCGCCGAAGTTGCCATGGACATACAGGCCAAAGGAGGCTGCTCGGCGATCTATCACGCCATCAGTGATGACGACCTCATCCGCATCATGCAGGCTCCATGGACGATGATCGCCAGCGACGGCGAAGCACCTGTGTTTGGACAGGCGTCTCCTCATCCGCGTGCCTACGGAACCTTCCCTCGCGTTCTGGGGCGTTATGTACGGGAACGCAAAGTTTTGATGCTGGAAGATGCTGTGCGGCGAATGACTTCTCTGCCTGCAGCGAGACTGAAACTGACAGACCGGGGAGTGATCCGTCCCGGCTTAAAGGCTGACATCATCGTCTTCAATCCCGCGACCATCATTGACCGCTCCGACTATGCAAAACCTCACCAGTACTCAGAGGGAGTTGTCGCTATGCTGGTCAACGGTGTGGTCGTGATGGACGAAGGAAAGCTGACCGGAGAAAGGCCGGGCAAAGCTCTGCTCGGTCCAGGAAAACAATAGCGAACAAAATACGAGGCGGAATGCTTGCGGCCCGCCTCGCAGAATACAGGGGTGGATATTCGACGTCTGTCTATGTATGCGGAAGCTGAAAGGAAAGTGGGTCAAAACTAACAGCGAGAACTTATGCCCTGGATGGTAAACGGAGAGCTGGTCGATGAAGATGCAGTTCGCGCGGAGGCCCAGATGATGCGACAGGCACATCGTGAATCCGTGCCGGATATGGATCCCATCGAAGCAGAGATGCAATTGAAGGAATGGGCGCGTGAGAACGTGATCGAGCGGATGCTCTTACGTCAGGCAGGTCAGGAGACGGTACCACCGTTTAAGCCGCCTGTCGAAAAAGACATCGCTGCTTTCTACGCGAAAAACAAACAGAAGTTCTACGCTCCTGAGCTCTGCTGGGCGAAGCACATCATCCGCAATGTCGAACCCGAAGCCGGCGAGGAAAAAGCGCTGGAGCAGATCAAACTCTCTCAGGAAGCGCTTGCCCAGGGCGAATCCTTCGAATCCGTCGCAGACCGCTTTTCGGATTGCCCGGGCAATGGCGGCAACTTAAACTGGTTTCCCCGGGGCGAAATGGTGGAGGAATTCGACGCAGAGGTTTTTGACTTACCTGTAGGACAAACCACAGGAATCTTTCGTACCGTGTTTGGTTTTCACATCGCCCGTGTTTACGGTCGGAAACCCGCCGGTATTCGTCCTCTCTCAGATGTGCGGCAGCAAATTGTCGAGGCTCTAACTGCGGAACGGGCCCAGCAGGCACTGGAAGACTACATCGATGCTCTCCGGGCGAAGGCCGACATAAAGCAGGTGAGGTCCGCCACATGAAGCTTCAGCCCATAAACCCATGCTGTGTGCCGAGCAAGCAACGGATGGCCCACCTGGAGTTATCACGCGACTACTCGCAGCAGCAGAAGCGCATCCGCAACGGCTCTACCGACGGCATGCTTCAACTGGATGGCGGCACATTCCTGATGGGCACCGAATACGAAGGCCAGTTCCAACAGGATGGTGAAGGGCCCGTTCGCAAGGTTACAGTGGACAGTATCTGGATAGATGCGAAGCCTGTCAGCAATCTGCAATTTGCAGAGTTCACCGAGGTAACGGGATACCAGACAGAAGCCTCACGATTCGGCTGGTCTTTCGTATTTCAGTCGCACGTAGACCAGGAGTTGGTCGAAGACCGGGTACCGGGAGCTAGCTGGTGGACGAAAGTGTCTGGGGCTACCTGGGAGCATCCGGAAGGGCCCGACACATCAGTCGCAAATCGGGACTTCCACCCCGTTCTCCATGTGAGCTGGAACGATGCAGTCGCGTATGCAGACTGGGCAGGAAAGCGCCTCCCAACGGAAGCCGAGTGGGAATATGCCGCTCGAGCGGGTCTGGAACAGAAGCTCTATCCGTGGGGCGACGATCTAACGCCCGGAAGTCGGCATTTATGCAACATCTGGCAGGGCGACTTCCCCAAACAGGACACTGGGGAGGACGGGTGGACCTCGGTCGCACCTTCCGATGCGTTTCCACCCAACAAGTTTGGGCTATACAGCATTACAGGTAACGCGTGGGAGTGGTGCTCAGACTGGTTCCACCCAACGTGGCATGCGGCAACCACGAGGCACAATCCTGCTGGCCCTCCGGGGGGCACCGCCCGCGTAATGAAGGGCGGCTCCTATCTATGCCACGCTTCCTACTGCAACCGGTATCGGGTAGCGGCGAGGACATCCAACACACCCGATAGCGCAACTACGAACATCAGCTTTCGCTGCGTCCGCGACCTGTGATCCGATGAGCTCTTCCCGTACCCTTCTCGCGGCGATTGCGGACGACTACACGGGCGGGTCAGACATGGCGGGCATGCTTGCCTCTCAAGGCGTCCGCACGCTGCAAACCTTCGGCCAGCCCGACGAGGAGACAATTCACGCCGCTGCGGGTTTCGACGCCCTTATCGTTTCTTTGAAGACGCGCTCTATCAAGCCTTCCGAGGCGGTAGCTCAATCCATCGTGGCGCTGGGCAGCCTCGGTTCGCTGGAGCCACGCCAGATCCAGTTCAAATACTGCTCCACGTTCGATTCCACGCGTGAAGGGAACATCGGACCTGTGGCTTCCGCCCTCATGGATGCGCTCGGAACCGGGTTCACAATTGCTGTACCGGCGCTCCCAATAAATGGCCGAACGCAATACCTTGGCTACCTCTTCGTGAATGGCGTTCTGCTGTCAGAATCGCCTCTTCGCCATCACCCTCTCAACCCAATGAACGAAGCCAATCTGGTTCGGCATTTGCAGGTCCAGACCACCCGAGAGGTCGGACTCATCGACCTGCAATCCGTTCGGGGCGGACAGTCGGAAAGCGACAGTGAGATCGCTCTTGTGGACGCTATTGAGGACAGAGACCTTACCCGCATCGCCAACGCTTACTGGAATTTGCGTTTTCTTACCGGTGCCAGCGGCATCACTCACGCACTTCCCTCTGTGTGGCGCGAGAGAAACCTCTGGTCGCCACAGCCGCCGGTCCCGATGCGAGCTGCTGATAACGCAAAGGCGCTCCTCATTGCCGGAAGCTGCTCCGCCGCAACGCTCCGCCAGATTGAGCACTGGACTGGAACGAAAGAAACTATGCGAACCAACGTGCTTGACGACAACGAAGTCGGACGCCTGGTCGATGTCTGCGAACGGGCGTGGAAATCGACGGATGCCATCCTGCTTTATTCCTCGGCGCCTCCAAACGAGCGGATTTCTCAGTTGTCGTCCGCCATAGAACGAGCATGGTCCCAAGTCGCTCAGGCACTGGCTGGTTCCTACGGCACGCTGGTGGTGGCGGGCGGTGAAACCTCTGGTGCAGTTGTCGAGGCACTGGGGATCCGGTCAGTGCAAATCGGTGTCGAGATCGATCCCGGTGTACCTGCACTTTCCTCCACCAGTGGCCCCCGGCTAAGCCTGGCGCTGAAGTCGGGCAACTTTGGCTCCCCGGACTTCTTCGCAAAAGCCGTCGCCATCTTGTCAAACCGATAGCAGCCGTAAAATGGCAGGCATGCGTCTTGCGTTCGCGCTCATTGCTGCAGGGGCATCGCTGGTAGCCCAGAAGCAGCCCTTTACAGTAGATGCGCTTTTGAAGATTGCCCGGATCAGCGAGCCGGTGTTATCTCCTGACGGACGCTCCATCGCCTTCACAGTAGAGCGGCCTGACCTTACAAAGAATACCCGCCCGAAACAGATTTACACCGTTTCGGTTGACGGCGGAACTCCGGTCCAGCTGACTACCGACGGAAACAATCAGCGACCGGTGTGGAGTCCAAATGCGAGTCGCCTGGTCTTCATTTCCAGCCGCACGGGCACCAATCAGGTCTGGAGCATGAACCGCGATGGGTCCGACCCGAAACAGCTGACGACGATCGCAACTGGTGCCTCTGGCGTGACCGTCTCGGCGGACAGCAAGCGCTTTGTGTTTCTGAGCAGTGTGTACCCCGACTGTCCCGATGATGCGTGCAATAAGGAGCGGCTGGAGCGTGACAAGATCACCACATCGCCTCGTGTCTATACTTCTCTCCTGTACCGCCACTGGAATGAATGGCAAGGTCCCACGCGGAGCCATTTGTTCGTGGCAGCTATGGAAGGCGGCACCGCGCGCGATCTGACGCCCGGCAATTTCGATGTTCCGCCGTTCTCACTTGGAGGTCCGGACGACTACGCCATCTCGCCTGACGGAACCGAAGTTGCCTACATATCCAACACAGATCCGAATCAGGCAACCAGTACAAACGCCGATCTGTTCACGATTCCGATTGAGGGTGGCGAACCGAAGCGGCTCACCAGCGGTTTAGGCGCAGACCGCTCGCCCGTGTACTCGCCCGATGGCAAGTGGCTCGCGTTCCGCTCACAGTTGCGCGCGGGCTATGAATCGGATCGCTGGCGGTTGATGCTGCTGGATCGCTCGACTGGTATCCCGAAAAGCATCAACGACGGGCAGGACAGGAATGTCGAGAACATTACGTGGTCGAGCGATTCCACGAGGTTGTTCTATGTTATCGAAGATCGCGGTAGAAATACACTCCAGACAATGCCAGCCGCCGGAGGCTCCGCACGTGCCGTGTTTTCCGGCAACAGCCATATCGGAGATGTTCAGTTCACGCCCGACAACAAGACGATGATCTACACGGCAAACACTGGAGCGGAGCCGGTCGAGATCTATCGAGCGATCTCCACCGGTGGCAAGCCCGCTCCTCTGACAAAGATCAACGACGAAGCGTTGAGCAGCTACCAACTGACCCCGATGGAAGAATACTGGGTGGAAAGCCCCGCCGACAAAGCGCGCATACACACCTTTGTCGTCAAACCCGCCAATTTCCAGCCGGACCGCAAGTACCCTCTTCTCGTGCTGATTCACGGAGGCCCGCAGGGTGCCTGGGGCGAGGCGTGGAGCTATCGCTGGAACCCCCAGATATTCGCGTCCGCTGGTTACGTGGTCATCATGCCCAATCCACGCGGGTCTACCGGATACGGGCAGAAGTTCACGGACGATATCAATCAGGACTGGGGTGGCAAGGCGTACGAGGACCTCATGGCATCGGTGGATCACGCGGCAGCGCTGCCGTATGTCGACCCGGATCGTATGGCCGCAGCGGGTGGGTCTTACGGCGGTTATATGGTCAACTGGCTACTCGGCCACTCCACGCGTTTCAAGACGCTGGTCTCACATGCCGGAGTTTATGACCTCCGCAGTATGGCGGGAGAAACAGAAGAATTGTGGTTCCCGCTCTGGGAATTTCGCGGAATGCCCTGGGAAAATCCGGAGGTATACGACAAGTTCTCTCCCAGCATGTATGCAAAAGAATTCAAGACGCCCACGCTGGTGTTTCATGGCGAACTCGACTACCGCGTTCCTGTTGGCCAGGGCATGCAGTTGTACACGGCCTTGCAGATGCAGAAAGTACCATCGAAACTGGTTCTGTTCCCGGACGAAGGTCACTGGGTCCTGAAGCCGAAGAATTCGGAGTTCTGGTACCGTACCTTCCTTGAGTGGGTCGACGAGTGGACGCGAAAGAGCCCAGCCAAACCGGCTGGCTCGCCGACACCCTAGATGTCGTAGTAGAGCGCGAACTCATAGGGATGCGGTCGCAGACGGACTGCGTCCGCCTCATTGCGGCGCTTATACATGATGAAAGTTTCCAGTAATTCCTCGCTAAATACGTCTCCTTTTAGCAGAAATTCATGGTTCTCTTCCAGTGCGTCCAGAGCTTCGTCCAGAGACGCGGGCATAGACGGCACTTTCTTCAGCTCCTCCGGCGAAAGGTCGTAGATGTCTTTATCGAGTGGCTCTCCGGGTTCGATTTTGTTCTGGATTCCGTCGAGACCTGCCATCAGCATCGCCGCAAATCCAAGGTACGGGTTACACGACGGGTCAGGTGGCCGGAACTCTACCCGCTTCGCTTTCGGGCTCGCCGAATACATCGGAATGCGAACGGCAGCAGACCGGTTTCGCCGCGAATACGCCAGATTCACCGGAGCCTCATATCCCGGGACCAGTCGCTTATAGCTGTTTGTCGTTGGGGCGATGATCGCCGACAGCGCGCGCGCATGCTTCAGCAATCCGCCGATATAGTACAAGGCCATCTGGCTCAATCCGGCATATCCATCTCCGGCAAAGAGTGGCTGCCCAGCTTTCCACAAACTCTGGTGCGTGTGCATCCCGCTGCCGTTGTCGCCAAAGATTGGCTTGGGCATGAATGTCACAGTCTTGCCGTACTGATAGGCCACATTGCGAATGATGTATTTGTACAGCATCATGTTGTCCGCTGACTTTACCAGCGTGTCGAATTTCTGATCGATCTCACACTGCCCTCCGGTAGCGACCTCGTGGTGGTGGCACTCGA
>JACMLA010000137.1 GCA_014379815.1 Bryobacteraceae bacterium
CGCCCGATGTATTCGATCGGCGGTTGAATGCCTTTTTATGCTATTCTCCTGACAACAGGGGAAGGGCAGAGAAATGACTTTTAGCCAGCAGATTTATCGGGTATTTGCTGTATCGTTGTTGCTTATTCTGACAGGAACTTGCGCAGTCGCTCAGACCAGCCGAGGCACCGTTACCGGCATAGTGACTGACCCTACGGGCGCGGCAATAGCCAACGCCGACCTTCTTCTCAGGAACGATGCCACCAAAACCGAGCGGACTACGAAAACCAACGACTCCGGCCTTTACCGGTTCGATGCGGTGGATTCCGGCACGTACTCCATGTCCGTCAAACAGGCTGGTTTCAGCTCCGCCTCGCGACGTGACTTGGTTGCCAGTGCTGGTCAAATTCTGTCCGTCGACGTCAAACTGGAAGTCGGAGACGTTGCCACCACCATCGAAGTGAGTTCGAGCTCAGAAGCCCTCCAGACCGAAGCAGCGGCCCGCGGCGGCACAATTGCCACTGCTCTCATTACAGAAATTCCACTCTCGGGAAGGGACCCGGCTTCCCTCGCGCTAACCTTGCCCGGAGTGAGTTCGAACCGCTTCGGTTTCGGCGTCGGAACCTTTGTTGTAAATGGAGCTCGCGGCAGATCGAACAACTTCCTGATCGACGGGGTTGACAACAACGATACTGGCGTCGCAGGTCAGGCGTTCGTCTTCCGAATGGTGGACGCGGTAGCTGAAGTCAACGTGCAAACGGCGAACTTCGATGCCGAGTTCGGACGTGCTGGTGGCGCTGTGGTAAACACCATCACTAAATCCGGCACCAACGAATTCCATGGTACGGCGCACTACATGATCGATTCCACCTTCGATGACGCGACCACCAATACGCTGGCGCAAACCGATCCGGAAGTGATTCGTCGCGGCCGTTTGCGTCCCGGTACGGAGCAATGGTATGGCGCTACGTTTGGCGGTCCCATCGTAAAGAACCGCACCTTCTTCTTCGGCGGTTTTCAGGACCGGCGTCAGAATTCGCAAAGCACCCAACCCGTCAATATTCCTTCAGCGGACGGATTCGCAACGCTGCAACGCTTGTTTCCTGCCGGAGCCAGCAAGAACCTCGACCTGTATCGCCAGATTCTGGGCGACCTCCGCGCCACCGGGCAATTTACCTCTCTGGACCTCGGCGGTGGCCGGGGACCTATTCAGGTCGGACTCACGAATTATGGATACGCACAAACGCTGCTGGACCGCCAGTGGCTGGTACGCGTCGATCACCAGTTCTCGGAAAAGGATCAGATTTCAGGGCGTTACATCAACGGGGGCAACGACACCAGCCCGTCAACCGCGAACTATCCCCGAATCCTGACCACCCAGCAACAGCAGTTGCGCAGCGCTCAAATCGCCTGGACACACATCTTCTCTCCCACCGTCACCAACGAGTTTCGACCAGCCTACACCCGAAGCGTGTTCCTGTTTCCCAACGACGCTGAAAACGAATTGGCCCGAACCCTGGCCCGCTACACTATCGGTGGCGGCATTACCTCGCTGGGCGTAGCCACAAACATTCCCCAGGGCCGGACCGCTAATAATTACACCTTGCAGGACACAGTATCCTTCACCCTCGGCTCGCACACTTTGCGCGGTGGATTCGAATTATTTCAGCAGCGCGGCTCTGATATTGCGCCCGCTCGTGAGCGCGGAGAGATCACGTATACCGCTTCACCCGGATTTAGTATCTTTGGCAATTTCATTGACGACTTCGGGGGAAACAACGGCGTAACTGCCCGTGATTTCGGCAACTTTGTAAACTATCCGAAGTATACGCGCCAGGCATACTTCTTTCAGGATCGGTGGCGAGCGACTCAGTCTCTGACCCTGACTATGGGTGTCCGCTATGAGTATTTCGGTACACCTATGAACGCATTGCCGTACGCCGCTTTTTCAGGTCTCTTTAACGTAGATCCGCGTACCGGTGAGGGTCCTTACCGACAACCGAGCAAAGTCAATTCCGACACCAATAACTGGGCTCCCGTCTTCGGAGTGGCTTACTCTCCCAACGCCGGCAGTGGAATGCTCGGCTGGCTGCTCGGTGAGAGGAAGACGGTTATCCGCGGCGGATATAGCATCGGTTACGAGTCTTTCTTTAACAACATTCTGTCGAATGCAGCCACCAGCACCCCGAACATCATCGCCACTTCGGTTCCGTTTCCCATCACCGCTGCCACCCCACGCGGCCAGCCGAATATCTCGACTCTTCTGCCTACGACAGCCCGCACCCCTCTGCCTGGCGACGCCCAGACTCTGGTTCCCAAAAACCTGGTGAATCCATATCTCCAGCGCTGGTCCTTCGGTATTCAGCGTGAATTGCCTAAAGGCTTCCTCGCTGATATTTCGTATGTAGGGAGCAAAGGGACAAAGTTGTTTGTGAACGAAGACCTGAACCCCGTGGTGCCACCGTCGCTCCGCATTGCTCCCGCAGTCCCTCCCACCGCGCCTATCATTCTTACCACCCGACTGGATGCGCTGCAGGGTGGCCGACTCACCAGAACTAACGGTGGGGACTCCAACTATAATTCGCTGCAGACCCTTCTCACTCGCCGCTTTGGTCGCAACCTCGGCATGTCTGTCTCCTACACCTGGTCGAAGTTAATTGACAATGCGAGTGAGGTGTTTGGAACAGCTGGGACAAATTCTCCGCAGAACACAGCGCTTCCTTCCATCTACGGTGGACTTCGGCAGGATCGGGCTGTCGGCGCTGCGGACCGCACCCACCGCACTGTATTGACGTGGTCGTACAGCTTGCCATGGATGCGCAATCAGCAGAACGTGGTCGGTCGTGTACTCGGCGGCTGGCAGGTTTCTGGTCTGTCGACTTTCGAAAGCGGCAACCCGCTCAACGTTTATAACGGCGTTGATGCTGACGGAATCGGCGGCAATTTTGACCGTCCGGACTTCAATCCCTCGGGCCGGGCCGGTGTTCGCGCTCTCCCTGTTTCGCTCGCACCCACCGGAACTACCAGTCCGACCGGCTACGTCAACCCTGACGCAAGCTACGCCCCTATCGATCCGAACGAGGCCCGCTACATCGGGATTCGTTCCTTTACAGGAACCGTGCCACTGCGCACCGGTAATGCAGGACGTAACACGGAGCGTCTGCCCTGGATCAACAACTGGGATGCGAATCTGCAAAAAGAGGTCAGGATCGCAGAGC
>JACMLA010000138.1 GCA_014379815.1 Bryobacteraceae bacterium
AGAAGAAACACTCCAAAATTGGGGATGTTTGACGGCATTACACGCGTAAATACAAACCACAAGACGGCCATCATGACCAGAGGATTTAACAGAGACCAGAAGATGCCGAGCGACATGTTTCGGTAGCGGACCCGGAAATCTTTGGCAACGAGGCTTTTCAACAGAAAACCGTAGCTCCCATTCCAAACGACTTGACGGGCTTCAGTGTGGGAACGCAAAACCATCTTAAACAGTAGATTTAAGCTCTAATTGTACTACCCGCTTACTTCGACTCGTATTGCCACGACTTGGACAGTTGCCGTACTCGCTCTTACTCGGCTTTAGAAGCCTTGTGCACGTCTGTTGCGATCATTTCCTCCAGCAGCGATTCGAAGTTACGCTGCGCACTCCAGCCTAGCTCTTTCTTTGCCCTGGAAGCGTTCCCGACAAGGGGATTTGTAGTAGCTTTCCTGCGCAGCTCCGGAACAGACACTACATGGTCTTTCCAGTTCAGACCCACGTAGCGAAAAGCAAGTTCAACTATGTCCTGAACGGAGTGCAAAATTCCTGTCGCAAGAATGTAGTCGCGCGGCTCAGGCGCGCCGAGTATCAGCCGCATTCCCTGCACGTAATCTCGCGCATCACCCCAATCTTTCCTGGTATCCAGATTGCCCAGCCTGAGCTCATTGGTCAAGCCAAGCTTTATCGACGCCACTGTAGAGGTGATCTTGCGACTCACGAACTGGGCTCCTCGCCTGGGCGACTCATGGTTGAACAGGATTCCACAACACGCATGCAATCCATGTGATTCGCGGTAGTAGCACATTAGATGGTACGCAGCTACCTTACTCAGACCGTAAATGTTTACCGGCTGAAAGGCAGTGTCCTCGGTCTGCGGAACTTCTTTAGCATCACCAAACATCTCGCTAGAACCGGCCAAAAAGAATCGGCATCGGGGGGCATGCTCGTGTGTGGCCTGAAGAATCCTGTGCGTGGCTATGACATTGGCGTCCAGAATAGTTGCCTCACCTCCAACTTGTCCAACAAAGGAGTGCGCGGCAAGATGGTAGACCTCTGTCGGTGCGACGTGTCTGACGATCTCAGCAAAGTCGGATCCGATAGCGTAGTCTGCGCAGTGAACCGTGAGGCGCTTTTCGTTGCCGGACCATCCGGGTTGCTTCCTAAGCTCCTTAAGGCCATCCACCTGTCGCGAAATGCCATGCACCTCATAGCCTTCGCGAAGCAGGAACTCGGCCAGATAGGACCCGTCTTGCCCGGTTATGCCTGTGATTAAAGCTCTCAGATTCTCCCCCCGCCAGCTTATTATCAGACTAAATGCAAGGCGCTGAAGTACTCCTGCGGACTCTCGTTGCTTCGGACGTCACCGTCTGCTTTATGAATCCAGGCACGTCAGAAATGCAGTTCGTGGCGGCACTCGACCGTGTACCCGGGATGCGTCCGATCCTTTGCCTGTATGAAGGTGTTTGCTCGGGAGCGGCGGACGGCTACGCCCGTATGCTGGGTAAGCCCGCGAGCACGCTTCTTCATCTGGGTCCGGGACTCGCCAACGCGCTCTCAAACTTCCATAATGCACGGAAGGCAGGGTCTCCCGTTGTCAGCATAGTCGGCGAGCACTCAACGTATCACCTGAACTATGACGCTCCCCTGACCTCCGACATTCACGCCTTCGCGGCAACGGTCTCGACTCATGTCTTTCAACCCGAAACAGCTCTCGAGATCGGGGAGTCCACAGTGGAGGCAATAAGCGCCTCCCGAATCCCACCGGGCCATGTCGCTCAGCTGATTGTCCCGGCCGATCTCTCGTGGTCGGAAGCGGGTGATCCGGATCGCATCGACTGTACATTGCACAGGTTACCCCCTGACCGGAAGAAGGTCAGTGAGGTGGCGAAGCTGCTCCAGCAGGGTCGGAAAGTCTCTTTCGTTCTTGGAGGCACGGCTCTACTCGAAAAAGGTCTCACCGCATCCGGCGCGCTTGCCGCACTACACAAGGTCAGAGTCTTTGCAAATCGCAATTCAGGACGTCTCGAGTCGGGGAGAGGCCGCTTCCAGCCACAGCGAATTGCGTATTTTCCGGAACCTGCGGAAGCCATGTTGGGAGGGACCGAACACCTGGTTCTGGTCGAGTCTGCCGCACCCGTATCGTTCTTCGGTTACCCGGAAAGTCGCAGCTATCTCGCCCCCGACGACGCGGAAGTGCATACTCTTACCACTCCGGCCGAGGATGGTGCGTCAGCCCTGGCGCAACTGGCGGCGTTGACTGGAGCATCGCCGGCTCCGCTGGTTTTGCCGGCACCCCTTGAGTTGCGAACCCTCACCGATGCCCCGCTTACAGCCGACCTGATGGGGCAAATCGTTTCCGCTATGCTGCCGGAAGACGCCATTGTCAGCGACGAGTCAATCTCGTGCTCTGAGCCGGTCTTTCAGCATCTGCTTCGAGCTAAGAATCACACATACCTGCCTGTTACTGGAGGTTCTATAGGCCAGGGTTTGCCCGTCGCGCTCGGAGCAGCCGTTGCCTGCCCTAACCGCAAAGTAGTGGCGCTGGAAGCCGATGGTAGTGCGATGTACACGCTCCAGGCGCTTTGGACCATGGCACGGGAACAGTTGGACGTCACAACTGTGATTTTCAACAATCGTCGCTACCGGATTCTCGACGTTGAGATGCAAAGAACGGGGGCGAAGGGTTTTGGTCCGGCTGCGGAAGATATGATCGCGCTGGAACGACCGGATCTGGACTTTGTGAAGCTCTCGCAGGGACTGGGTGTAGCTGCTGTTCGCTCAACTAACGCCGGGCAATTTGCAGAAGCTTTCGCAGATGCGATGAACCGCAAAGGTCCATATTTGATCGAAGCAATTCTTTAGGCGGACAAGCTGGCGCGAATATTCCACTTACGAATTGCGGGGAAGCCCGAGTCATATCCCAGTACACTGATGGCCGCTGTGTGAAGGGTTAGGTTAGCCGCGGCAGACGCGGGAAACCCAAGCCATTGCGTAGCAAAGATGCGCAGGAAATGGCCATGCGCAAAGACGGCTGCAGTGCCACTCCCACTCTCGCGAATACGAGCCACAACTCTCCTCGCACGCGCAGCAATCTCCGCCAGACTTTCCCCGTTTGGTACTGGTCCGGTCCAGATGTCCCAGCCAGGAATCTTTTCGCGAACCTGGGCAAGGGTCAGACTGCTCCAGTCGCCGTAGTCCCACTCTGCGCAGTCAGGGTCGATGACAGCCACGTCCGCGTATCCAGCGATCTCACAAGTCTTTCGGGCTCTTTGCAAAGGGCTGCATAGAACAAGATCGAAGGGTCGGCTCGCGAGCAATTGTCCGGCTTCGCGAGCCTCTTCTTCACCACGGGCGGTCAAAACGAGGTCGGTGCGACCGCTGTGCTGACCTGATAAGGACCACTCGGTTTCGCCATGGCGGATCAGCCATACAACTACAGAACTGGACACCTCCAAACTGTAGCGTGACTAGTACCGGCGACCGCGATCGTACCGGCCCCGCCGGTTGCCAGTGGCCGTGTTTACTGCGAAGTCCGCACGGCAACCGCGATCTACCCAGACTCCGCGCCGGTCGTATCCCCATGTGCGGCCTTCAACGCAACTTGCGTCGCTGCGCTGACGAACCAGCTGCACACCGCCGCGGGTGTCCGCCGAGCAGTAGTGTCGGCGCATGTCGTCGGAGGAACACGTCAGGGACGAGGCAGAGTTCCCGTTTCCACCGGGATACCGGTCGCGTCCACCGCCAAAGCCACCTCCGTTGTCAAAACCGGTCCCGGTAGCGAAGTCAGCCCGACAGCCGCGGTCTACCCAGATGCCACGCCGGTCATAGCCCCACGTTCTTCCCTGGATACAACTCGCATCACTCCGCTGGCGAGTCATCTGAACGCCACCACGCGTATCGGCTGAACAATAATGCCGTCGCATGTCATCTGAAGAGCAAGTCAAAGTTGACTGTGCCGAGGCTGCCAGGGTGGCGAACCCGAAGAGTATAAGAAACTTTGGTAGAGCCATTCGCTTAATTCCTTTCGCCTTTAAAGACGCCAAAGTAATTCTGATTTGGTACCACTTTTCTTATGAAATATCATTCACCCATTTCACTGGATGGTACAGAAAACTCGTGACAGCGATGGGTGGGGACCTCCGGGCCTTGCAGGAGGAAATTTGCAATTGCCTGCTCTGTCCCAGGCTTCGCGAGTACTGCACACAGATCAGTACGGTAAAGCGCCGCGCTTACCGGAACGAGTCTTACTGGGGCCGGCCAGTTCCCTCATTTGGTGATCCCGACGCCCGGGTGCTGGTGCTGGGTCTTGCGCCTGGTGCCCACGGTGCCAATAGAACCGGGCGCATGTTCACCGGCGACAGTTCGGGCAATCTTTTGTATCGCGTGTTGTGGAAAACCGGATTCGCCTCCCAGCCGACGGCTCAACACCGAACCGATGGCCTGGTACTGAACGACATTTGGATCACCGCGTCCGCACACTGTGCTCCCCCGGATAACAAACCGGCACGCGACGAAGTTCTTAACTGCCGCAGGTACCTGATCCGCGAACTGGAACTGCTTCAGAATGTTCGCGTGATCGTGGCGCTGGGCCGGCTTGCGTTCGACAACTACCTCGACCTGCTGCGGGTCGCAGGTGCAATCACTCACAAATCAGGGTTCGTCTTTGGCCACGGAGCCACCGCCAGAACAGCGCCTGGACAACCGTGGCTGCTTGCCTCGTATCATCCCAGCCAACAAAATACATCGACTGGGAAGCTTACCGAAGCGATGCTGACCCAAGTTTTCATAACCGCGAGGGATCTGGCCAGCCAACCTGTTACGGCAGGGTCACC
>JACMLA010000139.1 GCA_014379815.1 Bryobacteraceae bacterium
CGGTTAAAACAAACCGTGGAATAACGGCTTGTGTTACGTCTCCTGCCTCGGGCGCAGAAGCGCGGCCACAAGCTCGGGCTGACGGCGGGTACCGGTCTTCTCAAACAGGTGGCGGAGGTGGGTGCGGGCCGTCGTAGTACGGATCGACAGGCTGCTGCAGATCTCCTGAATCGAGCGACCGCTGACTAGGAGCTCCGCAAAGTGGGCTTCTGTCCTGGTTAGCGGAGGGTGGTGCCCGATCGGCGGATCTGTTTTTTGCGATCTGGTGTGAAGGCGATCGGTAAGTTGCAAGCTGCGCCGGATATGAGGAAGTAGAAACTCGACTCTTTCGAGCTCCGAGGGCGACAGAGGTGCCCTTCCCGGAGGGCGGCTGACACTGAGAAGAACAATTCGCTCGCGAGTCTGAATCACGCTGCCAGCCGAGACGTGCATCAGGCCAAGGCGGCGCTGGAAGTCGTTGTAGTATTCCGAAGCCAGAAGCTCGGAGTCGCTGCAGTAGGCCTGGTGATTGATGGCGCGGTCGGGTTGTAAGTGGGACAAGCCGCGCGCAAGATAGATGTTCCGCTGGAAGTAGTAGGACTCGTAACTGGAGCGGTACGCATCGTCAAGTCCAAACGCGTGCTGCACGATATCCTGGCCGGTTGGAACGCGATGCTCGATCAGCGAAGTCATAGCGGCCCGAAGATCTGCAGCGATTGCCTTAAGAGTGAGGGGCCACAAGTCCGGGGTAGAAGCGGCCTCGTAGATTTTGTGGAGGATTCCGTTTAACCTGCTATCCAGCATGCGAGTGCCATTTAGCCTAGCATTCGCATGTTGCGCGGGAATTACACGCTGGCTCGAAAACCGTAAGTCTCGTAACGCCAGGTTAGCTGGCCGTTCTTCGCGGAGAGGACGCCGAAACCTTCCGGGTGGCCCAACCTCAGTCCCTTCCACCAGTTCCCGCAGATCGCACCCGAAGTAATAAACTGACAACCGTTGTAGAGCACCGTCTCGCGCACATGCGTGTGTCCCTGGAGCACGGCTTTCAAATTGTGAGACCACAGGAGATCGAGCACATCTTGGGCATTGGTAACAACCAGCATCTGCGACGATGCCGGGCTGGACGCAAAGTGCAGGAAGCCAGTCACCAGAGGAATGTGGGTGAGCACTACCAGCGGTGTTGTCTTCTCGATCGTCCCGAGCGTGTTCTTCAGCCAGGTAAGCTGCTCATCGTCGATACCGCCAATAAAGCTGCCGTTGGGAGTGAGGTGGACCGAGTCCAGTGCAATGAACTTCCACCCCTTGTGATCGAAAGTGTAATAGCGCTTTCCAATGTGGTCTTCGAACATCTTCTTGCCGTAGCCCGGCGTATCAGGCCGACCTCCACTTTCTGTCGTGACACAGAAGACATCGTGGTTTCCGATCACCGTGTGGATGGGTGCTTCGATAAGCTTGACCGATTCCCGGTAGAGATTGTAGACGGCCCTGGCGCGCTGAGGAGGGACGGCAGCGGCGTCGAAAACGAGATCACCTCCAACCAGAACAAACTCCGGCTTCACCGAGTTAACGCGGCGGAACGACTCCCGGCAACCTTCGGCAGCCCGCAGCTCAGGCTGTATGTGTGTGTCAGTAAGGTGAACAAATGTGAAGTCGCCCGCTGGCGCAGCGAGCACGGTCGGAACGGCAGCCGCTGAAAGGAGAAACTGTCTTCGATCCATAGGTCTCAGAAGTTGATTCTAGCGGCCAGCTGTAAGATGCGCGGATCCGCAGACGCAGTCGGCGAAAGAAACGTAGTGTTCGGCACGAACAGACGCGTCGCCGCAGTGTAGTTTAGCGGAGTTTGCGCGATCCCCGTAAAATTGGCACGATTGAAGACATTGAACGCTTCCCCGATCAAGCGCAGTTCGAAACCCTCGCGAAACAGCCGAAAACTCCTGGAGACCCGCACATCGACGTTGTAGTTAGCAGGTGAGGTTAACGTATTGCGGCCGTATCCTGGCGAGCGATCCGTGAATCGGTTGCCATCGTTGTTCAGGTCGACGTTGCTGCGGGCGCTGAAGACGCGTCCGGATTGCAAAGACGTGACCGTAGAAATTTGTAGTCCATAGAGGGTGTCCCACAAGGCGGAGGCAACCAGGCGGTGTGGGATATGAGCATCGCCGGGTCCCCGATCTGCATTAGGGTTCAGACTGTCCATGACTAAGTTCGGATCCTCGGCGGCGCTATTGGGAATGAATGCAGTACCGTACGGTGCGGTGTCGATTACTTTTGACCACGTATAGCTCGCGAGCACTTGGAAGCGTTGTGCGTAGCGCCTTCTTACCTGGACGAAGCCGGCGTGATATGTGGAATCAGCGGCACTCTCGATTAGGCTGATCCTCCCGAAACTGGGATACGGACGCTGCGGCGCGGCAACTCCGGGACGGCGATCGAAAGTCACGGCACCCGAGTCTGCAAGCTGCCCAGTAACGCTTTCCGAAGGGAGTTGATTGATATCGCGAACTCGTGTCAAGTGAGTGCCGCGAAGGCCAAGGTATCCCACTGTGACGGCATATCCTGCGGCAGGGGTGAACTCCAGATTAAGATTCCATTGATGCGTGCGGGGCGACCGGAATCCTGAGTCCATCACATAGATGTCGGAGGCCGGAATGCCAGCGGCCGGTGTGGTTGTCAGGACGGTCGGGTATGTCGGTATAGCGGTTCCTAATAGCGTGAAGGTTTGCACATTCAGACCGTTCTGGGCCTGCACCGTGCGGGGCACGAGGCCCGCGATGCTGCCGTAAAAAGAGCCTATACCGCCTCGGAGGGCAATATGCCCGGCGCGATCGAGACGGTAGCCGAAGCCGAAACGCCCGGCAACGTTGCCGTAGTCGGTCGGCATCACGCCCGTTTGAAGGGAAAGCGCAGCGAGCGCGGGATCCGGATTGCGAACATCATTCCCGCGGTAGGAAAACAAGTCATAGCGAGCGCCGTAGTTCAATGTAAGGCGTGCGGTAGCCCTCCACGAGTCCTGCGCAAAGAAGGCAAACTCATTGCGGTCCGGGTAAGTTAGGCCGCCACTTGTATTGGCGCCGGGAATTGCCTGGGCATAGCTGGCGGGGCGGCGGTTTGCAAAGTCCGCAAAGCTGTTGAAAGTGTACTGGCCGTAGAAGAGATTGGTCGCAAGATTCGTAGCTCGCTCCAGCTTGAGGTCGTAGCCGAATTTCAATGTGTGCCCTCCAGTCACGCCAGTTAGACTTTGGACAATCCCGTACTTGGCTTGCTCGGTGGCACGCGGCAGAAAGTTACCCCGCCCAAAGCTCAGCGCCGTGACCCCGCCCTGCCGGATGACTACTTCCGGACCATCACCCGACGCAGTGCTTGGGTTGATCTCACGTAGGAACAGGAAGCGGTTATCGAGCACGATCCGGGGATTCAGGACGGCGGTGTGAGTCAGGTTCACACTATCGGTATCGAGGATCGTGTCGCCGGTATGATCGGCGGCGGATTGGGGTCCCGGAAACTCGGCGTTCCGGCCTTTGAAGCGGTGCCTGTTATAGCGGAGTGACAGATTGTTAGAGGCGTTCGCGGTCCAGTCGGCTTTCAGAGTCGTGATGTTGTTGTCGGCTCCGGTAGTGTAGGGGGTGAGGCGAGGTGCCAGTTCGACAAGGGCTCGCTGGGAACTCTCATCAGCCGGAGCGGCCACCGGTAGATAGACGGCGTTCGGCGAAGTGTTGCGCTGGCCATCGTAGTTCGCGAAAAAGAAGAGCCTGTTGCGAATCACAGGGCCCCCGAGGTTTCCCCCAAACTGGCTGTAGTGGTACGGCTGACGCGAGATGCCCGCACGATTATTGAAAAACGTGTTCGCGTTCAAAACGCGGTCACGAAAGAACCAGAATGCCGTACCGTGCAGAGTATTGGTTCCGGACTTGGTGATCACGTTGACAACCCCTCCTGTAGCCCGACCAATTTCGGGCGCGAACGAATTGGTGAGCACCTGGAATTCGGCGATAGAGTCCTGACTGAACGAGTACGGATTACGGAAACCAGCCCTCCCAACAGACTGGCCCCAGTAAGCGCTGTTGCCATCCATGCCATCGATGAGTATGCTGTTCGCGGGTCCCCGCTGACCGGCAAATGAGAGATCGCCGACACGCGGGTCGCGAACAACGCCAGGCGCCAGCGTCGTGAAGTCGAGGAAGTTGCGGCCGTTAATAGGCAGGTCCCGAATGGCACGCGTGTCAATCGTTGTACTGACAGAGGAACGTCCAACTTCTGTAGTGGCAGTGTCGGCAAGAACGGTAATCGAGTCAGTCACAGTGCCGGGCTCGAGAGTAATATCAAGCGTGGCAGCAGCGCCGACATTCAGGCGAATGTCGCTATGAATCACTGAGCGAAAGCCAGGCTTCCCGACAGAAATGCTGTAGAGACCCGCGGGCAAACGAACTGCGGTGTAGAGGCCGGTACCGGTCGTGGTCAGGGCACGTCCAAGACCTGTCGCTGTATTGGTAATGGCGATGCTTGCGCCGGGGACAGCCTGGCCGGACGAGTCGACAACAGTACCGCTAAGGACTCCTGAGCCAGCCTCTGACTGCGGCTCGGCCGGTCGGACAAACACCAGAATCAGGATCGGGAGAAGGTAGCGCATGGGAGGCATAGGTTCGTCGAACCCACAGCGTACGATCCCATCGCGGAAAGCACATCCTCCGAATGGAGGATACTTTCTGATAATCGTGTTTAGATTTTCGTCTTCGGCGGATCAGTTGGCTGCGAAGCATTCCGCGGCTTCCAGCGATACGCCCTGACTGAGTTCTTCCAGAAGTACTTCTCCGCGACCTCCGGGCCCTTGGTCCTAATGTATTCTTGTGCGATCGAGAAGATGTCCGAGTAGGGCCGCCAGTTGTCGCTATTGGGCCAATCGCTTCCAAACAGGACACGATCTTCCCCAAATGTCTCGAAGATCCGGTCGAGGTTTGCCCTGTAGACCCCGAGATCACGCGGGATCGTGCCTTCCTTGACCTTGCGATAGATTTGCGAGACCTTTACAAACACTTGAGGTCGTTTGTGAAGTTCTGCCAGATAACCTCGATACGCCATGCGTTCGCTCGGCGACTCGGGCTCTGTGAGTTGAGGGAGATGATCGATGATGACTCGCAGCTCCGGTACCTCGTCCGTCACGCGTACAATCGCAGCCACCAGCGCCGGAGTTGGATTGGCTGTATCGAGAGAGAGGCCCGTCTGCGCCAGCGACCGGAGATCGGTAATGACCGCCTTGTTGGTGGATGTGACGGCAAGATCGCTACCCCAGAGATTGCCATAGCGGATTCCGAGAAAGAGAGGGTTCTTATGGAATCGTTCGAGATTAGCCGCAAACCCCGGCTTGCTAGGCTCGATGTTTCCTACCATGCCAACGATCAGAGTCTCTTTAGCCGCAAGATCCAGGACCCATTGGTTGTCCTCCAGCCACGGACTCGCTTCCACTTTGATTGCGCCAACAATTCCATGTTCAGCCGACAGCTTTCTATAGCGCGGAGGGAGAGCAGGCCGATATAAGGCCGTGTTGTCCTTCGGCGGCCATGGCACGCCCTGAGAACGCGTCGTGTCAAACAGGTGGATGTGCGTGTCGATGACAGGGACACCGGGGCGGACCGGCTGCGCTTCGGTACTGACGGCGGCAATAGCTGCGGTGCTAAGGAAAGCTCGGCGATTCACGCGGACTATTGTACTTAGTTTTGTGCGCGACCGAACTGATCGGCAGACGATCTAGGCAAGTGAATCCACCAGCGCGATCTCGTCTCCGGCACGCACCGTACCCTCAATCAGCACCGCCGCGTACACACCCGCTTTGCCGTCGTGCGACTGGGACACCACTCGCATTACCTCGGGGCTTGGTTTCGCAGTTTCGGGATCCAGCGTGATCATCTTACACCGCGCGTCCCGATCAAGAATTGCCAAACATGCTTTAGCCCCAATTCGCAGTGTCCGATTGACGAACTCGTCCTCGCCAAAGCCGTTTCCGGAGTCAAGTTCAACATACAAGTTTGCGCGGAAACGCCGTTTGTCTACATCGAAACCAAGCTCCTGGCTAAGTTGCCTGGCGGTTTGGATCGAGAAGATAGAAACCGGCCGACAATCTGTCAAGGCCCGGTCAGACTGAAGCAACGTCAACTCATGTCTGTCGCGGAGCCCGGAGCGGAGCTCCTGCATAAGCCGGACGTCATCGATAGCGAAGACGTCTCCAGCTGGAGTCTCGACGTCAACGATCCGCCCTGCAGTATCCGCATACAAGGGCGTCACTCCCGACCCTAACGCCTCCGCCTCAGACAGATTTACAGGACGAGACATGCTGTCCCGGTCGCGGTAAGTCGGCCGGTATAGCAGCATTTGCTCCTGCTCGCGCCCCGTCAGGTAGGGAAATCCAGGCGGCGCTGCGGCGCTGCGGAACGCATAGATACGATCCCCGTACACGCCAGCGAATCCGATGAACGCTTCTGGCAACTGCTCGCCGCACATGCTTTTCACCGGATAACGCCACAAACTCTCGACTCTTCCGACAACTCTCATGCAAGTCCTCTCAGATCAGACTGGTTTTTCGCGGCGACGAATCCAGAGAGTTGAGACCAGGCTTAAACCAGCTTGGTCCGCTTGACAGGCAGTTCCCGAATTCGTTTCCCAGTAGCATTGAAGATTGCCGCTGTCAGCGCCGGAGCAATCACAGGAGCTCCTGGCTCTCCAACACCAGCATGCGGAGCCTTCGAATCCACTATGGTCACGTCGATGTTCCTCGGCGACTGCTTCATCCGCGCCAGAGGATAGTTGTGAAAATTCGACTGGACAATCCGCCCGGCATCAGCCGTAATTTCGCCCATCATCGCCAGAGACGTCCCGAATACCGCGGCTCCTTCAAACTGCGAACGAACCCTGTCCGGCATCACGACCTGTCCTACATCGGCTACCGTCCAGACATTCGGAATCGTGAGATTTCCCGACGCGTCGATCGCTACCTCGACCGCCGTCGCCACGTAGCTCAGGAAGCTGCGGTGCGCTGCGATACCGATCGCACGGGTCTTCGTATTGCGAAACTTAGCGTAGCCTGACTTCTGGGCGCACTGCTCCAATACGCGTCGCAGCCTGCCGGTATCGAGCGGGAACGTTTCGGTCGACTGGCCGTTATTCCATGGCTTTACCCCATCTTTGGTCAGATCCACCTGACGGTCTGGACCGAGGGTCTTGAGGTAGTAATCGACGTAATTCGTACCATTCAAATGAGCGAGTTCATCCACGAAGCTGTGGACCGCAAACGCATGGAAGAGATGGCATACCGCGCGCAACCAGCCGTGGCGTACATGATGCTTAGCGGGACAATTCTCGGCGCGGATATTCGGCACATCGAAGAGCAGTTCATTCAGCGCCATGCCGGTTTCGAAATCCGCGCCATACTCGGCCCCCGGTGAGAAAGTGGAAGCAATCGGGGGAAACGCGCTTCGAAACAACCAGGATTGAATGTTGCCTGACTCATCCAGACCGCCCTTCATATGCATGGCTGCGACGGAGTGGTAGTAGTCAAACCGGATGTCTTCCTCGCGGCTCCAGACAACCTTAACGGGCTTGCCCGCAGCCTTCGACAGCAGCGCAGCTTCGACGACATAATCAGGCTTTGACTTGCGTCCAAAGCCACCGCCGAGCAGCGTCACATGGCAGGTCACATCTTTAGGCGTGATGCCCAGCGCCGCAGCCACGGCTTCCTGAACCGCCTGGGGATTCTGCGTGGGACACCAGGTTTCTACCTTGCCGTTCTGCCACTCGGCGACCGCCACGGGCGGCTCCATGGAAGCGTGCGCCAGCATCGGAACGTAGTAATCAGCCTCGTGCTTTTTGGCCGCGCCGGAGAAAGCATTGTCGAAATCGCCCCGGGCTCGTACCACTTTGCCGGCCTGATGCACGCTGGCGAAAAGCTCTTTCTTGTAAGGCTCCGATGCGAAGCTGGCATGGCTGGGATTGTCCTCCCACTCCACCTTAAGTTTCTTGCGACCCTGCATCGCTGCCCAAGTGGAATCCGCAATGACGGCTACGCCACCCAGCTGCTGGAACACATGCGGCTGCTTGAAGGGAGGTAGCTGAATCGTCTTCTGCACTCCCTTGACCTTGAGAGCATCGGCATCGTCAAAGGTCTTCACTTTCGAGGCATAAACGGGAGGGCGCTCTACTGAGGCGAAAAGCATTCCCGGCCTGGTAGCATCCATACCGAATACCGCTTTGCCACTCACGATGTCGTGCTGGTCCAGCATGGGAACGTTCTTCCCGATGTAGCGATACTCGTCAGGAGTTTTGAACCGCAGTTCCGACTTTGCGGGAAGCGGAAGCGTAGCCGCGACAGCGACCAGATCCCCCGGCCTTGCGGTCCTGCCCGATTTGGCGTGGACGACCTTGCCCATGCGCAGGGACACTTCGCTGGCAGGGACATCCCACTTTTGCGCAGCAGACCTCTCCAGCATTAGCCGAGCAGTTGCTCCCGCCTGGTGCATCGCCTGCACAAAATCACGAACCGAACAGGAGCCATCCGTGTTCTGGGATCCGTACTTGTCATCGCCGATCGCCTGCTCGACGCGAATCGACTTCCAGTCCACATCGAGTTCGTCCGCCAGTACCAAAGGCAGCGAAGTCCGGCTCCCTGTACCCATCTCGGACCGGTGCGCGGTGATCACAATCTGGCCATCCGGTTCGAATCCCAGGTAGACAGCCGGCTGCCACGTGCCATTGGCGGCAGCACTTGCTTCCTCAGTCGCGACCGCGGCGCCGAGCACCAGAGCGCCAGCGGAAAACACGGTGCCCAAAAATGCCCGTCGATCCACAGGAAGCAGCTCAACCGAGACGTTTTCCTGTCTCAGCCGCGCGTAGGCTTCGCTGGTCAGTCGAGCAATGGCGGACACGGTTTTGGGTGCTGCCAAAGTAACTGCCGCAGCTATGGGCAGTGAAGATTCCGGCGTCTGATTTTCGGGAGCGGGAAAGCTGATTCCGTATGGGATCTTCATAACTTGACCCCCGCCGCGGTCTTGATCGCCGCACGAATTCTGGTATACGTGCCGCACCGGCAGAGATTGCCATCCATCGCATCGTCGATTTGGCTGTCGGTCGGTTTAGGCGTCTTCTGCAGCAGAGCAGCGGCCTGCATGATCTGGCCGGGCTGGCAATACCCACACTGCGCCACGTTGTGCTTCTCCCACGCGACCTGCAATGGATGTGTTCCGTTAGGGCTGAGTCCTTCAATGGTCGTGACCTTCTTGCCGGCAACGGCCTTTACAGGAGTCACGCAACTGCGGATCGCCTCTCCATTCAAATGAACCGTGCAAGCGCCGCACAGGCCCATACCGCAGCTGAACTTCGTTCCTGTCAGATTCAGTTCATCCCTAAGAAACCACAGGAGGGGCATGTCGCTGTCCCCGTCCATTTGACGGGTCTTCCCATTCACCAGCACTTCAATCATGATGTTTTGTGATTATACCCGCTGTCCCACCGTTTTGCCGCGACTCTGCGCGAGTGATCGGTTGTTGATAGGCACGCTCGCCTCAGCGGAGTTCGTGACCGCTCACGTGGTGTGCTACGCGCTGTGAAGCGTCAACGAACGAGTTAAGCAGCAATGCGGGCGCTACCTTTAGTCAACGGAGCTACCAACGCTGCCGATTGCGCAAGTGAGGAGCAGGTTTTAGTCCGCACTGCGTAGAACTCGCTACAGTCGCAGCATCGCAACCCCCCACCCTTCACTGCAAATCTAGCTGCTCTCTATGGCGATACAAAATCTCAACATCAAGCCAACGCGTTGTTTTCTGAACAACATCTCCGTCTTTAAGAGATGCGGCGTAACTGACCTCCAATTGGGTAGGTGCTA
>JACMLA010000140.1 GCA_014379815.1 Bryobacteraceae bacterium
CGTGACGCATCCTCTTCACCCAGATTCAGAACGTAAAGCATTGGCTTTTGGGACAGGAACACGAAACCGCGGATCCGCTTTTCGTCATCCGCTGAGAGCTCCATGTTGCGCAGAGGCTCGTTGTTTTCGAGCATGGCCTTACAGCGTCCGAGCAACTCCCATTCGTGATCCAGCTCGGGATTGCGGAGTTTCTTGCGGTCCTTCTCCAGACGCTCCAGCCGTTTTTCCACGACCACCAGGTCGCTGAGAAGCAACTCAGTTTCCAGCTCTGAGGCATCGCGCAAAGGGTCGACACTGCCGTGCTCGTGCGGTACGCTTTCGTCTTCAAAGACCCGCAACACATGCGCCAGCGCGTCGGCGTTCCGCATGCTCGCCAGATAGCTGGGATTACGGAGTGCTTCCTTCGAGACTGCGGGAAAATCAAGATATTCGACTGTGGCGTAAGTGACCTTGGGCGGGCTGAACAGGGTCGCCAGTGTTTCCAGACGCATGTCCGGAACTTTCGTCATACCCACGCGGGCTTCCATGACACCGACACGTGTCGATTCGTGAACGCCTGTAAGGATCGTAAACAGCGAGGTCTTACCCACCATGGGCAGACCGACTATGGCAGTCTTCATATAGATTGTGAGAGCGGTGGCGGCCAGATCAGACGGGCACGTCCACCAGAGTCATGATGTCCTGGAGAATGCGTTCTGCGGTATCGGTCGACCGCTGGGTAAGCGACGCTCTGGAATTGATGATGACGCGATGCGCAAATACCGGGATCGCGAGACGCTTGATGTCGTCGGGAAGAACCCACATCCGGCCTTCGAGAAGTGCCCGGGCCTGACAAGCCCGGTACAACCCCTGCGCTCCGCGGGGACTCACACCAAGGGCGAGTGCTTCGTGACGCCGGGTCCTTTCTACAATCGCGAGCATGTAGTCGACAAGGGCGTCATCAACCGTAACTTGCTCCGCGGCTTCCTGATAACGAAGCAGCTCGTCAGCCGACAGTACCGGTTCGGTCCTTGCCTCAGCAGGTCGGGAGGAAGTCCGCAGGATCTCGCGTTCCGCTGCCAGATCAGGGTAGCCGATACGGATGCGCATCAGAAAGCGATCTAACTGCGACTCCGGCAAGGGGTAAGTTCCATGGTGCTCCACCGGGTTCTGGGTAGCCACGACCATAAAAGGCTCGGGCAAAGGGTAAGCATGGGCGTCGACCGTCACCTGCCTGTCACTCATAGCTTCCAGCAAAGCTGACTGGGTTTTCGGCGTCGCCCGGTTAATCTCGTCGGCCAGAAGGAAGTTGGTAAAAACCGGCCCACCTTTGAATTCAAAGGCTTCCGAATGCGCGTTATAGATCGTAACCCCAAGAATGTCACCGGGCAACATGTCGCTGGTGCACTGGAGGCGGTGAAAGGTGCACCTGACGGAACGGGCCAGGGCGTGCGCGAGTGTGGTCTTTCCCACGCCCGGAACGTCTTCGATCAGAAGGTGTCCCTTGGAGAGAAGGCAAACCAGCGAGAGCCGGAGGACGTCCGCCTTACCGCGAATAGTTTGCGCGAGTGAACGTTCGAGTGCTTCGAGGCGCGGGGTCACCGCCAGGAGTTGATCCCCGGCTTTCATCTATTGACATGATATCCCTCCGCCCTGCGCCGCATCTAACACATGAGGAGGAAGTTTTCAAAACCGCCGGTCTGACGCGAGCCATGCCGCGGCCAGTGACATTACCAGTATCGAGGACGGTGAGCATCACATCCCGTCTGCCGAACGCGATTGCTTCTTGTCGGGTTCGAACGAAAATGTCCACTTTGCTGCCTTTAATCTTCCCGCCCCGGTCGCCGACACGGTACTCTCCAGACCAATGGCTGGCGCCGGAGATGCGGACTCGGGAGCCTAAAGGCAATAAGGCTGGGTCAGCCGCGATGGTGATCCCTGGAACCGGAGGCCTGCCCTCTGCCGTCAGATTGTCAGAGGTGTAGGCGAACGCGACGAATTTTCGGCGCTCGTTAGTTTTGACTGGCTGCTTGTGTTTAGGGTCAGCAGACGACGAAGGCGTCGCCAGCAGACTAGCTGCCACGAGCAGAATCGATTGACGCATTACCTTATTTTACCCGCTTAGGCCTACGGACCTCGGCTTAAGGGTACTAGTGTGTTTTTTGTATGACAACGCCGGGCTTACGCCTGGCCTTTTTGGGTTTATGGGATTCCTAGATAATCTGGAAAGCAGCCTTAAGAGTCTTGAAGGCAATCAGGAGCGTGACAACGGAGTGGAGGAGAACCAGAGGCGGCAAGACGAACGCAGTCGCGCACTCGCGGTAGCTCCCAGCGCCGAGGCGTTACGGAAGAGTGACTTCACCAATAGCCTGCTGTTGCACGCTGTGCAGATCGCGCACGGCTTGCGGGTCAAGGTAAACATGGTGTGGGTCGCTAACACTCTGAGACTGGACGCTCGCAATCTGCGGCTGGAGCTTAGTCCGACTGCCAATGGTGTGGAAGTCGCGTTTTGGGAGGCGGGGCAGGTTCGCAATACCGAGCCGGTAGACCTCAACGGTGACGCGAAGGCTTTGGCGGTACGCTGGCTGGAACCTCTGACATCACACATTGAGGCTGAAGAGGACTAAACTTTTCAGGGCGATTTTGCATCCTAGTAACAGTATGAAGTTCAAAATCGCCTTGCTGACGCTCGTCGCGGCGGCTGGTCTACTCGCAAGGAATGCAGAAGGTGTGGTGGTCGAGCCGGACGGGTCTCCCGCTTCTGGTGCGACGGTTCTGCTGAAGGGTGAGGTGGACGGATCCGTCCGGAGCTACATCACAAAAGAAGACGGCAGCTTCACTTTCGTCGGTTTGAGTCCTGACGCGGACTATCTGTTGCGCGCAAGGGACAAAGATCGGGAATCGAAAGCGGCCCGGATCAGCCGGTTCAACCAGAACTCGAAACGAATCGAATTGAAACTTCCCGCCAAATAAGCCAGGCCAGCAGGGGAGGCCGGATTCACCGGTCCCCTGCATGTGGCAGCGAACGTCAGGCCGTGACCAACTGTTCCTTGTAGCGCTTCGCCATCTCTGTCAGTGGCAGAGGAGTGTAATCGCCCGCATGCCCTGCCTGACCGAATCCCGTCATCCGAGCCGTGACTACCGCCTGCATTGCCGCACGTGCGGGCTTCAGGTAATCACGAGGGTCGAAATCTTCAGGGTGCTCCGCGAAATGCTTCCGAATCGCGCCTGTGATGGCCATGCGGGAGTCCGTATCAACATTGATCTTACGGACGCCGTGCTGGATTCCGCGTTGGATCTCTTCGACAGGAACGCCGAAAGTAGGCCTCATCTTGCCGCCGTTCTGGTTAATGACGTCTTGCAGGTCCTGAGGCACGCTGGACGACCCGTGCATCACCAGATGCGTATTGGGCAGCTTCCTGTGAATTTCCTCGATCCGTGTCATGACCAGCACTTCTCCGGTTGGCTTCTTGCTGAACTTGTAAGCGCCATGACTCGTGCCGATGGCTACGGCAAGTGCGTCGATCCCGGTACGCTCCACGAACTCAACAGCCTGCTCAGGATCGGTAAGGTGTTCCAGCGGATCCCCGTCCGCTCCGTGGCCGTCCTCTACGCCGCCCAGCGTTCCTAATTCTCCCTCTACTGTGACGCCGCGCTCGTGAGCAATTTCTACGACTTCGCGGGTGACCCGGACGTTGTATTCGAAGTCCGCGGGAGTCTTGCCGTCCGCAAGCAATGAGCCGTCCATCATTACGCTGGTGAAGCCCATTTCGATGGCAGACTTACAGGTCTCAGGGCTATTGCCGTGATCCTGGTGCAGTACCACGGGGATCTCCGGGTACAGTTCCACCGCCGCCAGCATCAGGTGAAACAGGAAACGGTCGTTCGTGTAGGAGCGAGCGCCGCGGCTGGCCTGGATGATCACCGGCGACTTCGTCGCCCGTGCCGCTTCCATGATGGCCTGGATCTGCTCCATGTTGTTTACATTGAAGGCGCCGACACCGTACCCGCCCTTCGCTGCTTCATCAAGTACCTGCCGCATAGCAACCATGCCCATTGCGCTGTTCTCCTTCTGAACCGAACTTAACCGAAATTTCAGACTATCATGCGAGTCGAACGGTGAGAACTAAATCGCTCCACGCGCCGGAACCATGTTTTGGCGCGAGTAACATCCAATAGAATTTGCGATCGCAGCGCCTCGGGGCTTTCGAATTTCTGTTCTCCCCGCACGCGCCGGAGAAATGCCACACGAATTCGCTCAGGCGATCGCGTCCGCTCCAGGTCCGCCAGCAGAAACGTCTCAATCGTGAGGGCATCCCCATCAAAAGTAGGCCGGTAACCCACATTTGTGATGGAAGGCCACAGCCTCGATTCTGAATCCAGGTCTGCAGTGCGGGTGATATAAACGCCGGTGAGTGGAAGTACTTCCGCTGTCGTCTGCAGGTTCAGAGTTGGCACGGTCTGTCTGGAACCGATTCCATGACCGCTGACGACTTTACCTTCCAGAGCATAGGCCCGCCCGAGCAGGCGACAAGCTGCGGAAACATTTCCCGCCAGGATCCGGTCGCGGACCGCTGAACTAGAGACCACAACTCCGCGGAAAGGCACGACGCTCACGATTTCGGTCCGGAACCCGAACCGGTCTCCTAAGTCACGAAGAATCTGAACGTCTCCGGCCTGCTTCGCGCCAAAACGAAAGTTGTCTCCTACCAGGACCGCCTTCGCCCCGGCGCCTCCAACCACGACCTGGCGAACGAAGGTTTCAGGATCCAGTTGGGAGAACGCGACATCGAAAGGCATTACGAAGGCTTGCTCGATTCCGGCCTCTGCCATCAGGGAGAGACGCTGCTCGATCGTGGTGAGCAGACGAGGCGCTCTTTCGGGCGCGACTATTGTCGTCGGGTGGGGGTCGAAGGTGAGTACAGACCGGGTTAGCCCTAACTCCCGGGCCACCTCCAAATTCCGCCGGAATAAGGCTTTGTGTCCCTCGTGAACCCCATCGAAGTTGCCTATGCTGAGGGCAGAACTTTTCGCGTCCTGCGGTATCGAGTCCAGCGAACGAAAGACGCGTATCACGACCAGCTCTCAGCCACCTGGATACGGAGTCCGTCATAAGCCAGCCTTACGTTTTCCGGCAGGTTGCTTTCGGTGAAAGCGTGCGGCAGGTCGTGGCTGATATGCGTGAAGAAAGCCCGGCGAGGCTTTAGAATCTCGACAATCTGAACGGCCTGCCGCACCGTTGTGTGCGTAGGATGCGGCTTGTGTCGCAGAGCATCGAGGAATAACACGTCGAGGTTCTGCAATTTGGCCATCGACTCGGGCGGAATCTCGCTGTGATCGGTAAGGTAGGCAGCATTGCCAAAGCGGTAGCCGTACACGAACGAACGGCCATGGTGTAGCAGCAATGCCTGGAATCGCGCCCCGAACAACTCGACGCACTCCGCTTTAATTTCATGCAGGGACAGTTTGGGCACAGTGGATTCGGGATTCAAACTCTCGAAGACGTAAGAAAATGCCCGATGAATGGTCGCCAGTGTCTCCGGCGAGCCATAGATGGGGATGGACCCACGCTGTTTGAGATTGATCGGACGAACGTCGTCCAGACCCATGATGTGGTCCGCGTGAGCATGTGTATAGAGGATCGCGTCGATACGCAGGATTCCCTCCCGCAGAGCCTGCTGACGAAAGTCCGGAGTCGTGTCGATGATCACAGTCCGGTCGTCGTACTGCACAGCGATAGAGGGGCGCAGACGATTGTCGCGAGGGTCATCCGAGGTACACACGCGACAGTCGCAACCAAGAGTCGGAACGCCCATGCTGGTACCTGACCCAAGGACCGTAATCGTAAAACCGGGCATTTAACCGAGGATTACCTTGCCCTCGGCAGGCTCGGATTTCTGCACAAACCGGAACCTCAGTTCCGTCAGGCTGTTTTCCAGCATGCGCTGTTCTTCGTAAGTCAGGTTGCCGCGTGTTTTTTCCTGCAGCATGGCGAGCATGTCAATGCTGTGCCGCGCGACCCGAAGATCCGGTGCCGGGCGATCTTTCTCCTCACCGAAGAAGATGAGGCCCATCGCCAGCTCAGCCTGGTACTTCAGGGACAGGACAAAGAAATCGAACGTAGCGGGAGGAACTGGAAGATCCGGTTCGTCGGAATGAATGTGTGTGGCGTCTGCTTCGGACATCAGCTTCAGTTTACAGTTCAGCCTCTGCTACGTCGGGGCTTCCGCGCTGCTGCACTCGGCAGCGAGAGGGCGTCGACGAGCCTGCTAACCGGTTCCACGATTACAGGGATCAGTTCCTGAACAAATCTGGGTTGTGCGCATTGCCTGCGCAGTCGTGAGCGTCGACGCCCATATTGACTCATCAAAGCAATGCAATGCCGCTGGGTTACCAGGGATGGAACGGTTTTACCCTCCGACGCCAGTAACTTCGCAGCACGCGCCCGCCACTCCGGAGGCGGCGTTACATTGCGCTGTGCGTACTCCAGAGCGTCCACACCAACTCCGGCTACTTCGCGCACATACGCGCCCAGGGGAAGCACTTCCAGGAGTACTGGATTGGATTGCAGAATCGGAAGTACTGCCGCATGGTTGTCACGCAGGCGGGTTAGGAGAGCCTGTGCGGCGACTCTCGCGGTGGTGTCTCCGGACAGCGCTTTGTCGACCGCGCCGGTAAGTGCTCTTGCGTAGGAACTCTCGGGCGGTGTCGCATCCACCAGCCGATTCATTGGCGTTGCCGTAGTGTAGCTTCGGGACGTGCTTCGGGCGTACATCTTCACGGGCTCCAGAGCGTCGCTGAGGATCTCCAGAGGTGCTGCGGGCCGCCGTCCGGCGAGCGCTTGCAGCATCCGGGTGCGAGCCGATTTGTGCTCTAACCCAAGCTCGCTGAGATAGGTGGAAACCAGTTCCAGCCTGGCGTACATATCGGCCACATCGCGGACACTGGCTGGTGACCAGAATCGTTCCGCGATCGCCGCCATCCTCGGCCAGATTCGCATGTCGATGTTGGCTGCCGTGATGTATTCACTCCACATGCATGCCTCGCCACCGAGAACCTTTTCTCCTTCGCCAAGATCGTTTGCGTAGTGGTACGCAGCCGACTTCATGTGATCCAGATAGAAGCCCGCCGACAGGACGCCGCTAAACCCGCTCTGCACTGCTTTCGCCATATACCGTGTGCCGCGCCACGACTGCACGACGGTTCCGCCAGGCAGGTCCGGGTGGAGGATTTCGTCCCAGCCGACCATGGTTCGCTGCAGTTTGCCAAGGATAGTGCTTACCCGACGGTGAAACATGGCCTGCAGCGAATGCTGACTTTGTAAACCCTGCTCCTTAACAAATGCCTGGATTTGCGGACTGCTCTTCCACTGTCTGCTGTTCACCTCGTCACCACCGATGTGAAAATGGCGGTCCGGAAACAATGCGATCATCTCTCCGAAGAATCTTTCGATAAATACGTAAACTTCATCCCTCGTGGGGTCCATGGTGGGATGCAGAAGTCCCCAGGTAGTTGCTATGGAAACCGGCCCCGGCATGCTGGCCAGACTTGGATACGCTGCCAGGAAAGCACTCGCGTGACCAGGCATATCGAACTCCGGGACAACACGGATGCCACGCTCCTGCGCATACTCCACCACCCGCCGGATCTGCTCTTGCGTGTAGTACTTCCCGCCCGACCCAGCAGTGTGAAGCCGTGGGTAGAGCTTGCTTTCCACCCGTATGCCCTGATCGTCGGAGAGATGCCAGTGCAGAACGTTCAGCTTGACTGCCGCCATGGCGTCGAGCTGTCGCAGGACCACCTCGACCGGCAGAAAATGCCGCGAGACGTCCAGCATCAGGCCTCGCCAGGTATAGCGGGGGCGATCCTGAATGCGGACGGCCGGGATTTTCCGGTCTGCCGTAAGCTGCAGAATTGTTTCCAGACCGCGAAGCACCCCGAGCCAGCCGGGAGCGGCGAGACGGGCTCCCACTGGTGTGATCTCCAGGGAATACGATTCGTCGTCGCCTGGAGCTTGTGGCAACCTCGCTGGCGCTGTGCATTGAATCTGCAGACCGTTTCCTGCTTCAGAACCGGGTCCTGCTCTGGCGGCGATGTTCAAGCCGGTGCGTAATGCCAGACGCGACAGAAATCGTTCTGTAGCGCGTTGCACAATCGGATCCACAGGGCCATCGAAAGCAACGCGGAATTCCGATGTGATCAGCAACGCTCCGGATTGCTGCGACATCTCAGCCGGCATTGGCATGATGCTTTGCGCACCTGCGGCAGTGGTGCTCGCCAGGACCAGAGCTAATAGAGATACACGCAAATCTGGCTACCTCGCCTGCGTGGAACGATACACAATCAGAATCAC